>CAZYZI010000001.1:0-62971 GCA_964651915.1 uncultured archaeon
TCATTTCAGTAACTGTTGCAGGTTTCAATTCTGTTTTGGTTGCAAGATCTGAAGTCCTTACCCTTTCGCCATCTGCAGCTAACTGATTTATGTTTTTAATCATCATTTCTGCACTTTCAGATAAAGCATCCATTCCAGGCATATTTAGGATGAGTTGAGGGTTTATAAAAAATTTAGGGATGCCTAAACTATATATAGATGCATTTTTTAGGTTGACCTAAATTAGGGTGACCTAAATAATACAGATGTGAAAAAAATGGACATGGAAGCTGGATTTCTGATTGGATTTCGAGAAGCTCTCGAAGCTGCACTTATAATAGGTGTATTAGTTAGTCTACTCTATCGAACTAATAGAGACTTTATGACCAAATGGGTTTGGGGTGGAGTGATTCTAGCGCTTATAGCTAGTATACTAACTTGGCAGGCTTTCGAAATTATTGTTGGTGAATTCTCAAAGAAAAATGAAGAACTTTTTGAAGGTGTACTATATCTTGTTGCGGCAGTATTGATTACCACCGTTATTCTACACGTTATAGGCCACGCATCTAAAGAAGTTCTAGAAAATAAAGCTGAAAAAGCAATTGAAACACGTGAATCTTTTGGAATAGGATTATTAGCCTTTGTTTCTGTTTGGAGAGAAGGTGTTGAAACTGTTATTTTTATAGGTGCAGGGACCGAAAGTAGTGATGCTATTACAGGACTATTCATTGGAATTATATTGGCTACAATAATTGGATATGCTCTTTTTGCTTCTACAAAAAATCTTGATATCAAATTCATGTTCAATTTATCTACTTCATTACTAATCGGATTTGCAGCTTACCTTGTGATGAAATCTATACATGAATTTGGTGAAATTGGATTTATGGGCATACCTGAAAGTTTTCCACTGCAAATAGCTGGAGCTTCAGCATACTTAGTCATAGCACATTTTATTTCAGAAAAATATGGTGTTTCTTTGATAGGTTCTGTGGTTGGAACGTTCAAAGGAATAGGGCAACTGCTTTCTAGGAACTAACTTAGAATTAATCCTTCTCAAGATCCATAAACAGCATCATAAGGAAAATTATCTCTATTCCTACTTCAAGAACTTTTCCTAATGCCATAAGAATTGCATTAATTATGATATAGAGTATGCCTTCATCGGGATCAACTGCCTCTGCTATAGTGCCAGAAATGAATTCAAGTAAAAAATAGTCAAAAACCAATATTAAAACCATTATTCCAAGAACGTTCAAAAATACACGTACCAGATCATCTCGAACTAAAGAAGCACTATAAGTTAATGCGGAAAAAGCCCCTTTGCCTCTCAATACATAACTGTACTGCCAAAAAGCACAATAAACTGCGAATATTATTCCTGGAATAACTAACAAAAGAGAGCCAAAAACAAGCAAGGCGTAGTAAATTACAGCCGTTACAAAATACATAGGCAGCATATTTGTTCCATCTTTCAGAGCTTGCACACCTTGGATTTTTTCACCATGCATTGCTCCAGCAACGACTCTAATAACTGCAATCCAAGCAATTCCACCAATCAGTTGGCGAATAAATTCAATTGCTATAAATTCTATAACGGAATTAAAAAAATTGTTAACAAAGTCCCATCCCGTCAAATCATCTGCAAAATCAGGAATTGGGATTAAAGGAACCAGGAATTCAACTACTAAAAAAACAGGAATAACTATCGTAGCTATAGCTGGTAAATTTAACGTGAAAAATTTGAAGGATTCCATTAGAAGAGTAAAAAAATTCTTAGATGCTGGCTTAAACAATTCCGGTTCTGGAATTTGTTCCACTTCTTGTTCCATAATAATCATAGTAAATATCCCCTAAAAAATGCATCTGTTAATCTATAAAACCAAAAAAGGTCATTTAGAGGGGGCACAATTGAGGGTTTCCAAATATGGGTAATATCCAAGTTCTAGATGACCACACGATAAACCAAATTGCGGCAGGAGAAGTAATTGAAAGACCGGCATCTGTAGTCAAAGAACTTGTTGAAAATTCATTAGACGCTAAGGCAAAAAATATTTGGATTAGAGTCGAAGAAGGTGGTACTTCTCTAGTCATGGTCAGAGATGATGGAGAAGGGATGGATTCCGAAGATGCAACTTTAGCTTTTCAAAAACATTCCACTTCGAAAATACGCTCTTTTGATGATTTACAAGACGTTAATACTTCTGGATTTAGAGGCGAAGCTTTGCCATCTATAGCCTCAGTATCAAGACTTAGAATTACAACTTGCAAAAAAGGAAATGACGTTGGAACTAGAATTACAATAGAAGGAAATAATAATTTAGAAGTTGAAGAACACGCTGCACCACAAGGAACTACAATTGAAGTTGCTGACCTTTTTTTCAATACGCCTGCAAGATCTAAACATCTTAAAAGAACAGCAACTGAACTTCAACATATTGTTAAAATTGTAACAACTGAAGCTATTCGAAGACCTGATGTAGCCTTTAATCTTGTTCATGGAGAAAGAAAATTGATTGATGCACCGGCATCAGATCTAAAAACAAGAATAGGAGTTTTACTTGGGAGAGAAGCTTCTAAAGAATTAATTGAAATAAGTGGCGAATCTGAAGAAGTTAAGCTTGAAGGATTCCTAACAAGACCTGCAGTTTCTAGAAAATCAATGGCTGGATTATACCTACACATTAATGGAAGACCTGTCCAAGCAAGGAATATTTGTTATTCGATTAAAGGCGCTTATGGAAGTTTACTTCATGACGGCCATTTCCCGATAGGTGCTTTATTTCTAGAAATTCCTGCAAAAGATGTTGATGTCAATGTACATCCTGCTAAAACTATAGTTAGGATTGCTAGAGAAGAAAAAGTCAACAAAGAAATGAGAAAAATAATCAAAGATGTCTTGTCGGAGCAAGCTTTGATTGCTAATATTAATCTTGAAAACACAAAAACTGACTCGATATTCGGAACACCTGTTCCTAATACAGTACCAAGAACCAGATCTACACCAGTAAACTCCATTGATAGTTTACAACAAGAATTTGATGTTAAATTGAATGAAGAAGAAGTAGAAACCAATATGCCATCTATGAGACCTCTAGCACTAATTGAAAACAAATATATCGTTGCAATGGGTCTAGATGGACTTTACATTATTGATTTTCATGCTGCTCATGAAAGAGTAATGTATGAACGTTTGAAGGATCAAGCTCGCTTCAAAAGAATAGGAAAGCAAGATCTTCTCAAACCTATTTCTCTAGAATTATCAAAAAGTGAATCTACCGCTTTCGAAGAAATGTTGCCTCAAATAAATAACATGGGATTCGATGTTGAAAAATTTGGACCTTCTTCCTTCATGATAAGAAGTGTTCCGGCATTACTAGCAGGTTCAGAACCTGAAAGAATTAGAGAAGCAATAGATGATATTGTAGAAAGTGGTTCTATGAAATCAGCTGAAGAAAAACACACTTACATGATGTATACTGTTGCATGCCATTCTGCTTTGCGTGCAGGTGATAAGTTAACGATGGCCCAAATGGAATTTGTCATAAGAGAAATGGAATCGATTCCTAATCCTTATGCTTGTGTTCATGGTAGACCAACTGTAATGACAATCACACCTTCTGAACTTGATAAGAAATTCAAAAGAAGTGGATTCTAAGACCTATTTCCCTCTAAATTACCAAACTGATATAATAATGCAGGAAGCATAATTACGGCTGCAACAAATGAAAGGAATATCATAATTGCCATTATCATTCCAAATGTAACAAACAGAGGCATAATGGACAAGGTCAGAACCATAAAACCTACGAAATCAGTGAATGCCGACATAGCAACATTATTCCCTGTTTCATCTAAACTTTCGGCCATCCATTCCTCTTGTGTTCCATCAGGATTGTCAAACCTAGCTTCTCTTACTCTTTGGACCATATGAATTGCATAATCTACTCCTAAACCTATTGCTAAACTTGATATTTGTACTGTAACTAAATTGATGGAAGTTCCTGTTAGAACCATTCCACCTCTTAACCATAGAGTAATCGCAACAACCGGTAAAATTGTTATCAAACTCAATCTCACATCTCTAAGAACAAATAATACAATCAAAAAGGCTAAAATAATTGCTACAACCAAACTTTCCTGGAAACTATCAGTTATTTCTAAGACATACACATATCTTTCATAACTCAAACCTGCAACTTGTGCAGAGACGCCATTTATCGAATTAAGATCATTACTTGCTGAATCCAACTCTACCTTTTGCTCTTCCATTAGACCATAAATATCGTCCGGCCTTTCAACTATAAACCAAGATCTTGCCATGGTCATCTTACTGTTTTCAAGATGATACATTTCTCTAGCTTCTGATGGTGAAACGTAGTAAGTTCCTTCTAGATTAATTGTCCCATTTTTGTAAACATCTGCTAAAACTTTGTAAATTTCTTCTTCGGAAGTAGGAAATCCTGTTGAAGAATTAACTGTTTTAGGAACATATCCCTTATTTTCTACATTTGTAGCTAACAAAATTTGTGTTCGGATTATGTAAGGTACACTTCCTAACCACCGTGCACTCACATTTTGTTTTACAATTTCCTCCTCCATATTATCAATTTCAACTATGGTCTCATAAGTTGCAAGATTTTCACCCTCGATGACGTAATATCCTGGTTCTCCCTGTTCTGTAAATGTTGCCTGACCGATAATAACTGTTTGAATGAAACGAGAATCATTATCTGCATATTCTTTTACATCAAATGTTGATTCTGGATTACCAAGAACAATTGGTGATAAAATAAGTGTAATAAACAAGAAAACAATTAGCATAGTAAGTGAACGATTTACCATCAATGAAGATAATTGTTTAACACTAAAATAAGCTCCAATTTTTGAGATTAGACCTTTTTCACCCGCATCCTCAGCAGGTTTAGCTGGAGGAAAATAACTTCTCAATATAGGTGCAAAAACACCCATTATCAAGTAAGCTTGAATAATTCCAATTGGTCCCAGAATACCCCATTCAAATAAATCAGGAATATTGCTTAAGGTTGCAGTTCCAAATGCTACTACTGTCGTTACCGTAGCTACACCAAGAGCAGGAAAGAGAGTTCTAATTGAACCCAATGCACCATGGAAACTAGCTTCTTGGGGATGATAAGGATACAAAGGATGTTCAAGTGTTAATCTACGCCAACGCGTGAGACTGTGAATCACAAAATCTACTCCTAAAGCCAACATTAGAATCGGTAGCATTGCAGCAAGTTGTGTTTGAGGAAAACCAAGCCAAAATGAATTTGCCATCATGCAAACCATTAACAAAGCTAAACCTAAACCACTTACTAACACATCACCTAAATTGCGGAAATAGAAAGACAACAAGAGAACCATCAAAACAAAAGAAACCCCAACCAAGGGTAATGTAGAATTTATCTGATCCTCTAGTTCAAGACCAAATGCGAGATAAGAATAGAAATCTACATCTTCGTCAGATTCTAGTGAATCAAGATAATAAGCATCAACTTTCTGTTCCCAATATTCAAAGTGTTCATAATCACCTCTTTGTCGAGGATAGTCCACAAAGAGACGAGTAGAATTAGCTTCACCTATCATTGTGAAACCTTTAGCTTTCCAATATGAGGTACCTGTAGCATAAGCTTCAATATTATAATCGTAATCATCACGTGGTTTGGTACATTCATTACCTGTTACTACACAAAGATCAGGAGAAACCAAACCTCTGTATATGAATGAACCATCTTCAGAACGAATATTGAATAAGGCATTTAGAACATAAGTAAACTCCTCTTGGGTTGCTTCTTCATAGTTTGATCCTGTGTAGCCTATTACTGACGTAACTGAAGTCTCGTTATTCATTATGGAGCGAACTGTATCCGGTAAACCCCACATAGTAGAAAGTTCATTCTGATTAACTTGCCAATTGAATTTAACATCGAAATATTGACTTGTATCATTATCTGCTCTTAACTGATCATTTCGATTAGTTGTTTCTCTAAATACTTCAAAGTTCAAAGCATTGTGATTCTCAGAATCCTCTGAATCACCCATAATAATCTGGAAAACCATCCAATATTCTTCCGGCATCTTCTCTTCTGCCCTATCTGATGCTTTCCAAACATCACTATCTGGATAAGAAAATTCTTCTCTCTGACTCATTTCTCGACCAACATCTGGTGAAAAACCTGCAAGAACGATAATGAAGAAGAAAACAAAAGCTATCATTGACAAATGCCAACGTTTTTTTGGTGACATTTCCTTAGCCATAATTGAAAGCTAAAATATCTCCTTATTAAACTTGAGCTGCAATAACTCAACCTTTTGGAATTAACTGGGAAACAAAATGTTCGTATTCTTCTCCAAGGTGTATGTAGCATCTTATCCAAGGATAAAGATGGCCATCTCGTGCCTTAACAAATTTCCAAACATGTCCTGCTCCCTCTAAATCCTCAGCCAAAAGAATATCTCCTCTACGAATGATTACTTTATGCTCTTTATCTTCTGCATCAACACCGCAGCTTTGGAATTCTAAACAACCACTTAAAGTCAATACAAGCTGCCTTCTTGGCGCTGTATGTGCTAACTTAGGGCCTTCTCCTTCTAAATTTTCTGGAACTGGCGTAAGTGCAAATTGTGTTTTTAGATCACCTGTGTTGTCATATATATTCTCATTAACAAACAATGATGAAAATAGACCTACGGAACCAAGACCTGTTTTACTAACTACTGGAATTTGCATCTTTGCAAATCTGGTGTGTCCGCTTTCGTCAGTATACATTCTGACAACTGGTATCCCCTCTGTCATAACAGAGGGGTATTACCCAGATATTTATTGCTTAGTGTATTCTGCGACGTAGTCCTGCTGCGCCGACTAATACAAGTGCACCAACTGCGAAACTAATGCTTGGCAATCCTGATTCGTCAGCAATTGCTTCAATTGGATCAGCTTCAGTTCCATTACCAACAGTTACTGTACCAACCATTCCCATAGTTGCATGTGGTTCACAAACATAATAATGGGTTTTGTCATCTTCAGTAAAAGTATGTCTGAAATCAACTGTGTTGGTTGATTCACCACTGTAGAAACCAAGCTTGGCATCTTCAAGAATCATGTCTGCATCGAACTTTGTTACAATCTCTGCGACATTATGAACATCTACTGTTCCTTTCCAAATCCAGCAAACTGTATCTCCTGCTGAAATTGTGATTTCTGCAGGTTCAAATGAATAACCACCGTCGCCAACTGTTACAATTTCATCACATTCGTCTGTATTTCCTTTACCGAAATGAACTGTTACTGGTTCATCAGCACTAAATTTAGCGTTGCTGCCATCGATAACTAAATCTTCACAGCCTTCACAAGATAGAACCTCATAGTCTTCTAAGAGAATCATCTCAACATGCCAAGTTTCGCCCTCCTCAGCAATAGGTAGGTGGGCTGAATGAACATCTAATGATTCGTCTACTCCAGCAAAATGTAGTTTGAAAGAAGTGCCAGATAGCATCGGTTTATCTTCGTTATCAGATAATGCACCTACTATATTCTCAGACATTGGTATTGGATCTGTATCTTCAGGATCTGAAACGCCTATGATTCCATCTAACAATGGTGGATTGTCGTCTCCATCATCAGCAACTGGAACCCACATGAATCCTGCACTTTCACAATCTGCTGGAGTCATAAGTTCATGTCTTACTTCATCATTCTCTGAATCATAACAAACCATTCTGAACATTACGTCACAACCATCATCGTCTACATTATCACAATATTCTGAAACATAATTTTGACAATCTGGATTATCTGGACCTGAAGAACACGCCTCTACATGACAAGGACTCTCTGGATTATCCATATCAAATGGACATTCATCTCCAGTTCCATCTCCATCTATGTCATTAGGTCTTCCGCCGTCTTTGTAATATGTGTTACCTACAGATGATTCATATACTGGAGATTGTCCAAAGTCATCTGTACAAACCCATCGGTCATTTCCTTCACCGTCATCGTAGACTTCACAGTAATACCACCAAGTGTCCCAGTCTTCATCATCAGAATACTTGCAATACCATCGCGTATCTCCGTCACCACTGGCTTCGTCACCTTCCCATTCACAGTAACCACCATAATACTCTCCCCAGTATCCATCTTCTCCCTCGTGACCATCGTCGTCTCCATCGCCCTCAAAGATACCCATTTCTACAAGTATATAGAATAATTCAACTACATTGTCTGCGGCTGTATCTGCTGTTATATTACCATCTTCATAATGTGTTGCATTCTCAGCAATCATAAAGATGGGAATAAACATGTTAAAGACATCATCACAATCTATCTCTTCACCAGTTTCCTCATCATAGCAGTCTGGTTCGTAATCATGATAATCAGCTTCAGGCATATGTTTTCGATCTGCTGTACCTTCTACTAGTACTTCTTCACCACCATTTCCACCGTAGCCTTCACTGGACACTGCATATACTTCACCAGAATCGTAGACATCGTTCTCATTTTCATCCATGAACTGGAACCAATAGGAATCGAAGTCATAATTAGATGCCCAATTTTCAAATTCATTTTGACTCTTGATATCAAATGAGGTCTCGGCATCCATCGTGTCTAAATTTCCTGTACAACCGTCACAACCTTCACCTTCTGTTTCTAACACATTTTCATAATTTTCATAAAGATCATAAACAGAAACAAATTCTTCTTCAAAAGCTTTCGGATTATCTCCCCATTCAAAGTCGTAAGCTTCATTCCAGAACTCTTCAAAGACTAAATCATAAACAGACCCATCATAGGCAACAGTTTGCATAAATTCATCATCATCGCCTTCGTTCCATTCCCAATGATTATCGGACATATAACCATCCCACTCATCAGATTCTTCACCGTCAACTACAACATAAGCTCCATCTATATTATTGTAATAACTTGCTGAATTAATACCACCCTCAAATGTTGTATAAACCATATAGTCACCAGCGACTAAATCTACTTCTAAAAATGCATAACCACAATTTGAGTAATCTTCGTCTTCTGAATTTACAGGACAAAACATATCATCATTATAATAATGTTTGTTAGAAGCAATCAGATCTTCACCATGGTAAATGTATAATCCTGGATGCTGGCCGTAACACTCATCATCTACACCGTCTTCATCCCAATCATAACAATGCCAACCTGCAGAAAAAATACTTACTGAAGAATCTGTATCGATACTGAAAGATTGAGTTTGGTACATAACAAATTCTTCTTTATCATTATCATTCCAAGTATCAAAGTGAGGGAAATTTTCCATTTCCATGCTTTCATGATGTATACTGCCATTCATGGCCCAACGCGCATCACCAAATTGTAATTTATGAGAATAAGGGCCTATGTTTGTATGATTATCATTTTCACCATGACAGTCATATCCGACCAATAACCAATTTCCTTCATCATCGTAATCCCATTCTTGATGACAGCTACCAATTGTTACTAAGGACCAAGTGCCTGCGAATAGCTCAGCTTCCATAAAATCATCACAGTGAACATATGTTTCGTTGTCATCACCCCAATCACAATAAGAATTACCAAATGCGACATTTTCAAGATTTCCAAAATCAGTTATCCCTGCTGAAAGATCGCCTTCAAAGAGATAAACGTCGCCCCACCAGTAATGATGATACTCCTGATATTCATCTTCTCCGTCTTCACAATTCCACTCCCAATTATTTACTTGATTTATCCATACTTCAGAACCATCGTGACAATCAAACCAATTGACTTCTTCACCTTCACAAGTCTCATCATTCCATTCCTGACAATCATCAGATGTATCATCTGGTGTATTGCTATCATACCATTGCTCATCAGCTCCATCTTCACAGTCTCCATTGCCATCATTTACGGCCTGGAAACTGATTTCTTCACCATTACCACAAACAAAATCTGGTGTGGTTTTTACATCTGTTAAGAAATTAGTATGAATTATTAGTTCACCATCTGAATTCACATCAAATGTCTGGACGTCATACAATACTGGTCTGCCACTATCCTCATAACTTCCATCATCCATAAAATCTCCAAACTCTGGAATTATGTATTCGTCCATTAAAGTTGTAGCATCAATGTGCCCAGCTTCGTAAGCAATAACTCCCCAAACAAATTGGCCACCATCATCCTCATTATCTCTCATGAAATCATCACACATTTCTGAATTATTATCATAACAATAGTTGTACATTGCTGTCATACATTCGAACATATCTCCATTGCCTTCATCAAAACATTCTGTGAATGTTGCACAGGTTGCATCATCCATCTCTGGTGGACATCTGAACTCATCATCATGACCATGCTCATCATCTGACATCATCGTCTCAACCCAGTGATCGAAACATTCTTGATTAATTTCCCCAGAATCTGTTCCTAACATCATTTCACACATATCTGATAATTCATAACGCGCATCATTAGACCAATCGATTGGCATTTCTAACTGAATTTCAATCATCCAATCTTCCAACGACTCCATAGTCATAGTAGCGTAGACCGCTTCTGGTTCTACATCTCCATCATCACGATCATCTTCGTCGTGCTCGTCTGCACCAACATTATATGTTGGAACTGTGACGAAAGCACTCATGACCATCATGAAAAATACTGCTAGCGTAGCTAGTCGGCTTAAGTTCATAATAAGGTTTGACGAAATTAGTATATATAATTAGTAGCCATAACATCTAAATACGTCAATAACAGTATTGTAGAAGAGTGAAATAGACTTAATTAAGTTAAAATTGTATTAAAATACGCTTTTTAACGAATCGCTACTGAGACTGCTGCCGCCATACACTTGGTTACTTTTTTGGCTGTAGGAATATGTAATTTCTCATCTGGACCGTGTGCATTTCCACCTGGCCCTCCAGCTCCTGTGATTATAAATTTAGAATCTGGATATCTAGATTGGAGCATTGCCATTACTGGGATTGTACCTCCTATAAACAACGACATTGGTGCGTTACCGTAGAATTGCTTACCTGCTTTTTCAAGCATTTCTGATAATTCTTCAGGAAGTTCTGGTGAAAGAAAACCATCTGCAACTTCTGTCATTACTGCAGAAACATGTGCGCCATTAGGTGGGTCTTTCTCAAGTAATTCTTGTACTTTCACGGCTACTTCTTCAGCACTTATCCCAGGAGGTGTTCTTATCGAGATCTTAAGATCTGTATTTGTTCTAAGAACATTACCGGCGTCTTGGATAGAAGGAATCCCATCTGCGCCAATAATAGAAAGGCTAGGTGACAAATTCATAGTTAAAAAAATATCGAGAGGATCGTTGACTTGTTTCTCAACTCCATCTAGTAATGGAAAATCCTCAGTTGATTCAGATTTCATTTCAATTATTTTGGTTGCTTGTTCCTTCATTTTATCTGTTATTTCTATGTGCAACCATTCAGGCTTTATTTCACCTGTATTTTCATCTTCAATTCTTGACAATAATTTTCTAGCTAATCGAAATGAAGAAGGCATAACTCCGCTTCCGTGGCCTGAATGTACACCTACTGAGGATACTTTTACTGATAATGTACCGGCTACTATCCCTCTCAAACTTTCTGTAACCCACAATCTATCATAATCAATTCCGCCAGTATCCAAAACAATTACTAAATCTGGAGTTCCAAGAACTGATTCTAACTCGTCTAAATAATAAGATAAATCTGGTGATCCACTTTCTTCTCCTGTTTCTATTAGAAAACGGCATGTTGGATGTGAGACTCCCTGGTCCTGTAAAGCTAATACTGATAAAATTCCTGCATAACCGCCATAACCATCATCTACACTTCCTCTACCGAATAACCATCCATCTTCAATAACTGGCTTCCAAGGTCCTTTACCTTCTGACCAACCACTAGCTTCAGGTTGCTTGTCAAGATGTGAATAAAATACAACTTCACCGTCTTCATCACCTTCAATTTTAACCAATAACAGAGGTGATCTGTTTTTCAAACGATGTACTGAAACTGTCAAACCCTTGAGAGGCAAACTACGGGTCCAAGCAACAAACGTGTTTACAGCCGCATCCAAATATCCATTAGCTTCCCAATCAGAATCAAATGATGGCGATAAAGCGGGAATTTCTACAAACTCACACAAACTAGGTAAAGCTGACTTATCCCACCATTCCTCTACGAAATCAGATAATTTGTCTAAATCAAGCGAATTAGGCATGCTGTCTACAATCTTGGCTTGCGTAATATAGCTAAGCCTAAAACTGCAACGATAGAGACAACAAAACTCAAACCTGGAAGACTACTTTCTCCATCTGCAATTTCTCCAATTATTTGGTTTGCAGAACAACCATCTTCATCTACTTGGTCTCCAACTTTAGTTCCTGGACATCGATCGTTCTCATCATCAATTCCATCATTATCGTCATCCATGTCTTCTTCGTCTTCAATACCATCGTTATCATCATCAGTATCAAAAGTATCAACTATTCCATCATCATCTGCGTCAGGATCTCCCTCTTCCTTTAGAATTTCATTTCTTTCCACATCTGTTAATGGAATAGCAGTGACATAAATCAAAATATCAGTCTCATTTTTCTCATCCCAATGCCATTCAGGCACTAGTGCCTTGTAATGATTAGTGCCATTCATTTCAAATTCAACAACCATTCCCATCCAATCCAAATGACAACGATTATCATTAATAAATTTGTCAAAACCCCATATTTCTAAACAATCTTCTGGACCTGCTTCATTAGGTTCGCCTTCTCCCCAAAATTCATTAGTGAAGTTTTCTCCTGTAACCCATTCCCAGCCTCCTCCTGGTTCTGAATAATTTAGATTATCCATGTTGTGAAAACCTCCAATCCAGTAAGCATGACCATCTAGGAGAGAGAAGACTAAATCTGCCTCTTCTTGACTGGTGATTGTTGCTAGGTGCCCATTAACTCCTTCATAAGTCAAAGATTCGGCATACTCCACTGCTTCATACCAATCATGTGAAGGAAAGTCAGTATATCCTTGACCAAAAGTTGCTTCAAAAGTCCCAACAGTTCCATTGTCTGCATAGAAACCAAACCGATATGGGTTGGTTATTCTTTCATCTTCCCATGTATCTAAAGAATCTGTAGTAATATTTGTGAAGACTTCACCGTATCCTAAACTTATATGGAAACTAGTCTCCTTTCCTTTAAAGTCTTCATCTGGCCACTCAAATTTTAAAGTGTGATTATCTGGTGTATGAGTTGCGTTAGGAAACTCAATATGCATCCATTGTCCAATCCAAAGACGATTATCTTTCTGAGATGAAACACCTCCAATTAAATGAGAAGTTGGACCTACGCTCTCAAATTCCCAGTTAGACCAAACTGCTTGAACTCCATCAATTTCCAATGTTGGACCGCCTTGTGTAGTTGTATCTCTGTCATAATGCTCTCTAAGCAACTCATCCTCAATTTCTCTGATTTTATCGGCCGCGTCATCTTCATTCTTTAATGTATCATTTACATTATCCAAACGCTTAGTCATCACACCACGTGGAACTCCATCAGACATAGATTCCATGACAAAATTTTCTCTTACCCATGTTATCATGTCTAAAGTAACTAGCTCATTGGCTGAAACATTGTAATCTAAAAACATTTTTGCTTTACCGTCATATGTTCTTGTCAAATTAGATATATTTTCTATTCCTTTATCTGCATCTATTGTACCTTCAGCTACAGAAGTAAGAACAGAATTAACGTTTTGAACATATTCTTTATCTAATAAGGAAATTTTGTAACTTTTTATTAATAATTCTCTAAATTTTTCAGATTCATCTGAAGAATATTCTCTACGCATGTAAACTGAACCGCTGAAATCAGGATAGTCTCCTTCACCATGATATTTAGAATTTAATTCATGAATATGCAAATCATAATACAAATATGGTTGATCTTCATAAAATTCTTCACTTTCTTCAGCTTTGTAAACTGGAGAAAGAAACATTCCACTCAAAAGAAGTGATGCGAACAAGCCTAGTGCTAGTACCTTTCGGAACATATTGATATGTTAACGCTACGGTATTTATGGGTATCTAAATTGAAACGCAACTATAAAGACCCTATGATTTGCTCAAGAATATGGCAGTTTGGTATCGCTCCCATTTAATTCCATTCGGATTGGCTTTGATTGCCTTTTTGATTATAACAACAGGAGGATGGATTCGTATAAGTGATGCTGGAGAAAGCTGCCCAGACTGGCCACAATGTTTTGGAACTTGGGGATTTGATGTATCTGAAGAAGAACAGGCCCAATGGTGGGAAGAAAATCCTGATGAAATTGATTCAAGAGGTGCTCAACATAGATATACTACAGACCAAATTTTCACTGAATGGGCGCATCGAGGTTTAGTTGGTATAATTGGTATTTTAGTCATTTATAGTCATTATACTGCTTGGTCACTTAAAGAGCAAATTGGATCGCGTACTTACAGAACTCATTATGTTGCAACTGTATTCTTGGTTCTTCAAGCTGTTTTAGGCTACATTACAGTAGATTTAGATAATGCACCATGGACTGTTTCCCTTCACTTGTTCATGGCACTTATGTTTACATCATCACTATTAGCAGTGAGTCTCTTCTGGTGGCAAGGGCAAGAAGGATTGCCCGATAATTTAACAGTAAAAAATGTAAATTCACAAAATCAAAATATAATTTCATTAGTTATGATATTAATTCTAATACAATTACTAATTGGAGCTTATCTTTCAACTAGTTATCATAGAGGCGCATGTGGAGTTGGTACTACTGGTTGGCCTCTTTGTTCAAGCAAAATAATACCTTCTTTTTCAGAATTTGGAGTTTTACTACAATTAACACATCGATTTTCAGCATTAGCTATTGGAGTAATTTTAGTCTGGGCAAAAATGCAAATGGAAGATGAAATAATTATCAAGATATTTAATTGGGCCCTTGGATTTTTTGGTTTAAATATTGCACTTGGTGGAATTTATATTGTTTCAGCAAGTGAGGGGGAATTTCCTGGATGGATTTCATTACTACACTTATTAGTTGGAGCTCTAACTTTCTTGTCAATTGCAATAGCTTACATTTTATGTGTCATCTCTAAAGAGGAGAAATCCAATGACTAATGAAAAACCATCTTTAGCCAAAATTTATTGGATTCTAATGAAACCAAGGGTTGTATTCCTTCTACAGGCTACTGCAATATGTGGAGTTTTAGTTTATGATTTTAGTGAAGGATACAAGAGAGAAGGATGGACGCCTATTGATAGTATAAGAACTTCTTTAATTGTATTATTTGGAGGTTCACTTGCAAGCGGGGGATCTATGGCTGTCAATATGTGGTATGAAAGAGATATAGATCCATTAATGGAAAGGACCGAAAGTAGACCTATACCATCTGGTTTCATATCTCCAAATCATGCATTGATTTTTGGAATTGTTATGTGTTTGATAGGAATTGCGATTGTGACATTTCTTTCTGTACCTGAAGCAGGAATGATTACTGGATTCAGTGCCTTCTTCTATGTTTTCATATACACTATGTTTTTGAAGAGAAGAACGCCACAAAATATCGTAATCGGCGGTTTAGCAGGAGCAACACCTCCTGCAATTGGCTGGATTGCAGCTGGAGGAAATGTAACTGATGTTTTACCTTGGTTAATGGTATTGACTATATTCATGTGGACTCCACCTCATTTTTGGTCTCTTACTCTTTCCAAAAGGCGCGACTATGGAGAGGCAGGAGTACCAATGCTACCTGTAGTCAAAGGTGAAGATGTTACAAGGAATCACATTGTGGCTTATACACTTATTTTAGTAATAACTAGTCTAATGATAATTACTATTGGAAATTCTGGATTATTCTTTCTTGTTACAGGTATGCTTCTGTCACTTTACTTCTGTTACCTCGCATTCTCTCTAAGAAGCAGTAAATCCGAAGAACATGCGTGGAATTTGTTTAAATTTTCTAATATTTATCTCTATTCGTTATTCATCTGCCTTGTTATTGATTCTAAATTTCATTTTACTTTTTGAGTAATCAGCTTTAATAAACCCATTCTAAATTGCTGAAACTAATAGTATTTCTTGAGGAAATAAAATGTCACTAATTGGCGATTTAATAAGTTTTGAGAACCCCTCTGTCTGGAATGACTTCGGTGGTTCCTCTGGCGGGTTTACTGGTGTCGTTTGGCAGATGGCTATCTGGTCTGTAATTGTAGCTATTTTAGTAACTGGATGGTTGATTTACAACTTAATTTATTACAGACACACTGAAGGGGATCCTGACCACAAGGATGCTCTCAAAGCTGGTGTTTTCCCTCACGAAAGAGGTAATGCTATGATTGAAATTGCATGGACTATTGCTCCTTTAATTTTAGTTTCTTGGTTAACATTTATTTCCCTAGCGCCGTTAGACTATCTTTGGGATGTTGACGGTCAAGAAGAAGATTTGACTATCGAAGTCGAGGCAGGACAGTGGTACTGGCAATTTGGAACGCCAATATGTAGTGAAAAAGGCAATGAGAATTCTTGGTGTGTTGATGGATTATACCAACAACCTCTAAGCTTTGATAAATGTAAGAGCAACATAGATTGTTTAGAGATTCCTCACGGAGCTGTTGTTCATTTCAGACTAACTTCTAAAGATGTTTTACACGCTTTTAACTTTCCTGAAATTGGAATAAAACAAGACGTTATACCTAATTTAGAAACTTTAGCTTGGCTCGATACTAACGAGGTCGAAACCGGCCAATACAGCATCTGGTGTGCAGAATATTGCGGTGATGACCACTCGAAAATGGATGCTGATGTTTACATAACGGAGGTTCAATGAATAAAAAGATTTTGAGTTTGGGATTTCTTGTAGCAATTCTTTTGGCTGTAACTGCATTCCCAACTGGCAATAGTTTACCAACGGGAATAGAAGATCCAAATATGGTAGCAAATGGTTGTACCTGCCATACTACGGGACCTATGTCCTCTGATGTTGTTATTAATTTAACTACTTTACCTGAAAAATATAACGCAAGCCAAGTTTACACATTTACTCTAATAATATCAGGAGGAACTGAACCTACAGAGGATGCTAATCAAGGTGGTTTCTTTATCTCTGCAAGTTATGGAACTTTAAACTCCACAGACAATACAACACAGAAACCTGAAGGAGAAACTCATCTAACACACAATGAATTTGGGAATAACTTCAGAGAATGGTCATTCAATTGGACTGCTCCAGAATCGGATTCAAAAGTGGCTGTTTTCACTGTTTATGGTAATTCTGTAAATGGAAATGCAGGTGGAACTGACGGTGCTTCTGGAGATTATTGGAATAAAGCTGAATTCAAAGTTGCTGGAGTAAATGCACAAATTGTGGCTGAACAAGAAGAAATGTCAATGCCACAAAAAATGGTATATGCTTTTACTGTATTATTCTTAACACTCTGCACTGTAGTTGTTGGAAATAGAATGGTTGTAGATGATAAATCTTTCGAAGATGTAATGAAAGATTATTGGGATGCAGTTTATCCTTGGTTAACAACAACTGATCACAAATATATTGGAACCTTATACATCTGCACTGGCTTTGGTTTCTTTTTCATTGGCGGAATTTTAGGTTTATTAATTCGATTACAACTTTTTGAATCAGATAGTGATTTCTTAACTTATGAAGAATATAATTCTACATTTACTATGCATGGCACAACTATGATTTTCCTAGCTGCTATGCCTATCATTTTTGGATTTGCAAATTACCTTATTCCACTTCAACTTGGTGCAAGAGATTTAGCATTTCCTCGATTAAATGCATTAAGTTATTGGCTTTTGCCAACTGGAGGTATTGTAATCTACATGGGTTACTTTACTGGAGGAGCAGGAGATGTTGGATGGACTGGATATACTCCATATGCTTCTAACGATGCTGGCATTACAGGACCAACCAGCCCAGGTACTGATTTCTGGGTAGCTGGACAGATTATGCTTGGTGCGTCATCAACTTTGACTGCAATAAATTTCTTGACGACTATGCTACAAATGAGAGCCCCTGGAATGACTTTAATGAGGATGCCTCTTTTCTCATGGTCTATCTTTGTAACTGTTTTCTTGTTGTTACTATCTATTCCTGTCTTTACTGTTGCACTTATTTTGTTAATGGCTGATAGAACATTTGGTACACTGTACTTTGATGTCAATGCAGGAGGGGATCCAATATTATGGCAACACTTGTTCTGGTACTTTGGGCACCCTGAGGTTTACATCGTTATTTTACCTGCCTTTGGTGTTCTTTCTGAAATTATTTCTACTTTCTCTAGAAGACCTATTTTTGGTTATACTTCAATGGTCTATGCAATGGCTACAATTGGAATTATTTCCTTCATCGTTTATGGACACCATATGTTCACAACTGGGGCCGATCCATTATTCCGATTTATTGTTATGTTAACTACTATGTTAGTTGCGGTGCCGACTGGAATTAAAATCTTCAATTGGCTAGCTACTATGACAGGGGGATCTATTGTTCTCAAAACACCGATGGTTTTTGCTTTAGGAACTATTATTACATTTACAATAGGTGGTATTACTGGAATTATTTTAGCCGCAATACCTGTAAATGTTGCCTTGCATGATGGATACTTTGTAGTTGCTCACTTCCACTATGTACTTGTGGGGGGAACTGTATTTTCCTTCATAGCTGGAGTTTACTATTGGTTCCCTAAAATGACTGGAAAAATAATGGATGAAAAATTAGGTTTGCTTCATTTTGCAACCACATTTATTTTCTTTAATGCTGCATTCTATCCTATGCACAACGTGGGAATTGAAGGAATGCCACGAAGATATGCTACATATGATCCTGAATTTACTGAATTGAATGAATTCATTTCTATTGCTGCATTCTTATTTGGATTTGCCCAATTAATATTTATTTACAACGTAATTTATTCTTACAAAAATGGAGAAGATGCTGATGATAATCCATGGGATGGTTGGTCACTTGAATGGGCAACTTCGTCACCTCCTCCACATAATAGTTTTGTAGAGATTCCAACATTAAAAATTGCAGAGGAGGGAAAACATTGAGTGATAGTCATGACGATCATGGACACCATGGTACTATAGCGCCATTTGTATTTTGCATTGGTGCTGCTGTAATGTTTATTGGCCTTGTAATGGCCACTGCTGGAAATGGAGATAATACTGGAGACTCAGGATACTGGTTTGTTTTCTTCTTAGGTCTTGCAGGACTATTAACTGGATTCTTTTTATGGGTACAAGATTATTGGGATCAAGATTCTGAAGAAGGTGAAGAAATTGAGGGATATCATGATTTCTGGTCAAGTATTACTACCCGAAAATTTGGTATGTGGATTTTCTTACTGACTGAGGTTATGGTTTTCAGTACTCTCTTGAGTGCTTACCTAAGATATCGTGCTGCAGTTCCTGATTATGATTCTGGAATTGATTGCGGATTAGAATTTGAATTGTGCTGGGTTCCTGCTGCAGATGTTATTAGAAGTCACTTGATTTTTGGTGTTATCAATACTTTTGCTTTACTTCTAAGTAGTTTAACTGTTGTACTAGCACTTTACGCTGCTAAAAATAATAATCCAAAAGCTACTACAAGATATCTAATGGTTACTTTCGCATTGGGTGCCCTTTTCTTAATTCTAAAAATATGGGAATGGGGTGAAATGAAAAATGGACATTTCTGGGATGCAGAACACTGTGATGTAATGAAACAAGATATAGCACATCATTGTATTGCTCCGAAATATGAGGATGGATTCTGGCTAGATACTAGTTTAGAAGGCACTACTTTCTACATAACTACTGGAACGCACGGGGCACACGTATTCGTTGGATTAATTGCATTAGTTTACTTAATTGCAAAAGCAAACAAAGGCGCATACAATGAAAAATATCATGATACAATCGAATTATTCGGTTTGTACTGGCACTACGTGGATGTAGTATGGGTTTTCGTATTCCCATTCTTTTATTTGTATTGAGGTAAAGATGAGTGAAGAAACAGATTCCGAGCACGCACATGACGAACACCATGACCACTCTTTCCCTGTATGGGTTACACTTGGTCACACTGACAATCCAATAGAGGCATTCATCAAAATATTTGCATGGTTAGTCCTTTGGACACTTTTAGAAGTAGGTGCAATTTTGAAAGAGTTTTCTTTCGAAGTCACCATGGTTATCTTATTTGGTATTGCGGCCATCAAATGCTGGTTTATTGGTTCTTTCTTCATGCACATGACTTGGGATCCACCATTAGTCAATAGAACTGCCGCCGTTCCTGTCTTTTTCTTAATTGTATTATTTTTAGCTGTAGGACTAACAACTCCTGGAGCTGTTGATGATTGGAAAACCCTTTGTGGTTTCTAAGAAATATAAATAAATAATCCAAACATTGTCAAAAGAAAATAAGGAACTAATACTGCAGCTCCGTCATAATCCTTAGACATTCTTTGACCTATCATCAATATGGACAAGGATATTCCAGCTAAAATAAGTCCAATTATTCCATAAGATTTTTCACCATAAAATAAAACCATCAATCCTCCAAACGATGATGCTAAACCTGAAAGAACTTCAAATATTGTAACTTGAATTAAGCCAAATGTTGAAAAGTTAGCTAAAGGTGTTTTTGCAAACTTTTCCGTCATAAAATCTAATTCTCCTTCCCAATTGAATATTTTATCAAAACCAGACTGCGTCATTACTATCCCCATAAAGCCCGAAATAAACGACGCGATAATATGCATGTAACTAAATTCATAGTCGAGAAAAACTAAACTTTCATCTCCAAATCCTAACAAAGTCATATTCCCTAATGAATAAATGGGTATTTGGCTCTTACTAAAGAAGAAGTTTAACATCGTGGTAAATAGAGGCATAGGTCCAATCTGTACCTCTCCAAAGTACACGAATATCGCCCTTTTGGTCTATTATGTACAACCTAGATGAGTGACTTACTCCATAACTTTTTACAACTTCTTCTTCAAGCTCATAATTCAATGCTGAAGTAATAATTCCAAACATATCACTATCTGTTACATGCCCCAATCTCCAATGGTACAAATTTTCAAGAATAATATCCATTTGTTCGGTTATATCTTGGGTTACCGTATAATTTGTAACCATCTCAACCAAACTATCATATGATTTAGTTCCAGAAGAAACGTTCACAATTTGCGCTTCGCCAGTTTCCATATCGCCTTCTAAAAGAACCCAACTTGGATAACCGCTCAATCCAAAACTAGACTTTAATATTTCATCTTCATCGTAAAGATAAGTCCAAGATGCGTTATGTTGCGAAACAAAATTTTGTATCTCGCTCAAATTATCTTTATTTCCACTAAGGCTATATCCTCCTACTGAAATTATATTAACTTCAGAAGAATAATTTGAATGGAATTTTTCTAAAGCCGGCATTTGAGTGTTACAATGACCACAATCTGTGTGGAAAAATTCAAGTAATGTAAGATTAGTATTATAATAATCTGTAGATTTATGTGCTGTGTTATTAATATCATTAATAGCCCAATAAGGTCCAAACATTTCTGAAATATAAGCATCTAAAGTACTCATTGCATCTTCTTCATCGGCCAAACCATTTGCATTTAGTAGAGACCAAGCATCAAGAACTTGAATCATGTCGTGTTCCATACTTCCTTCCGCAAACGTTAGATTACCTAAATCATAATCTGGATCTGGAATACATGTATCTACATTCCATTCATCCTGAATATAGCCTGGATTGCAATGGCATCCTTCGTAACCCTCCATATAGTGCCCTTCACCTGAACATGCTTCTTCATCAATTAAAACTTGGACTTTGTAATTAGACCACATAGCTTGCATGTGGCTATCTGGAAATGTTGAATTAACCGTTAAGAATTGCCATGATGCATTATAATTTGTTGAAAAAGTAGCTAATCTCTCTTGAGTATCTCTCTCAGGATCAACAGTTACACTAAGGAAAACTACGGATTCCCCATAGTCCTCACCAAGTTCTTCAGCTAATTTCTTCATTTGATAAGTTATTGCAGGACATACATCAGGACAATGCGTATAAACAAAAGTCATAACTACTATTTTACCTTCAAATTGAGTTAAATTAACTGTATCTCCATATTGATCTAATAATACAAAAGGAGGTGCTGGATTATCAGGACAATCTGAAAGTTCTTCATTACAATCGTCTCCCCAAAAACCACTAGAATTGGAATCTAAAGAATCAAGACAGCCAGATGATAAAAAAAGAATGGTGATTATTACTGCTAAATGTCCCTGAAATTTCATTTCTTAATTCCTATTTGTATTTCTCAATTTCCTTAGATAAATCCTCGTATGACATTTTACCACTGTGAGTGAATACGATTTCACCATCTTTAATGAGAGCCATAGACGGATATGAAGAAAAACCATAATCTCTCATCAATTCTCCGTTATTATCATACAAATGAGGCCATGATAAGGTATATTTGAACTTAAAACTTGCAATATCACTTTTACTATCAACTTTATTACTTCCTAATTTGTAACCACCAATAGAAAACATATCTATCTCTGTTGAATAATTAGAATATATGTCTTTCAAAGCACCTGTTTGCTCCTGACAATGTGGGCATTCTGTATGGAAAAATTCAACAAAAGTCAATTTTCCATTATTGTAATAATCACCTGATTTGTAAGTTTCTCCAGTTTCTGCTTCTTCCAATTCCCATTCATCTGCATTTGGAGTTCCTAATTCATAGAAAAATCCAAAATAAACTGCTGTGATTAGAATTACAGATACTGCAATAGGGACGCCTATACTCCACAAATTATCATTAAATGCTTCGCGTCTTGCTTCCATTTTGGAAGAAGCTGCTTGGGCTGCTTTCATTTCCAACTTACGTTTTCGTTTAGATGCCATTACTTCCTCCTATGAACTCCTTAAGCGAACTTCCATAAGTCCTAAGGGCAAAAAAGGTTGCTGCCAAAGTTAAACCAAAAGCTACCAAACAAAATGGACACCATTGTTCAATGATAAATGCCTCTACATATGTCAAATAAGTACCAAAAACAGATCCTATCAATCCAGTTACAGGTAATAGAATTGTATTGTAATATGTTCTTTCCAAATCCATATTGAGATATCTATCTAAAGATAAAACAAATAATCCAACAAAACCAACAACTCCCAACCAAGCGACAGGTATACCTACCAGTTTAGCTTGATCGCTAGCTAACACAACACCACAATCTAATCCAGGAAGACTCTGTGTTGGGCATCCGCCTCCTCCTGCAACAAGATGATGCAAATAAGATAAGTAAATAGAATCTATCAAACCAACGATTGATAAAATCATAATTATTCTTAGAGTTCTATCTTCCTGTTCGGCCTCCATGTTTCTAATAAAATAAAGTCATATAAAAAACGTTTGACCGGACCAAATCATTTATTGGACTGTTCTAATGGGGTAAAAGTGATGTTCCATGCATGGACCTAATGAAGGCGTTAGTGAAGAAACTGATGAAGCAAACTCTGCTGTAAAAATAGTCGGAGGCAACGTTTTCGTAGAACTTGATCCCGATCACCCTGGATTCAAAGATGAGGGCTATAGAGCCAGAAGAAATGAAATTGCAAAAATCGCAATGGAATGGAATGAAATGTCTATGGAAGAAAGAAGGACAACGAAAATACCTCATGCCCCCTATTCTGAAGGTGAGGATGCTGTATGGGCTGCAATTATGGAAAGAATTACTCCAGTTCATAAAAAACATGCATGCAAAGCATATCTAGACAATGCAAAAAAATTAGGATTACCTAATGATAGAATACCTCAATTGCAAGAAGTTAGTGAAACATTAGAAGAAATGACTGGATTTAGACAGGAACCAGTTGGAGGACTAGTACATCCAAAAACATTTCACACAGCGTTGGCAAACAAAGTCTTTCTTTCAACTCAATACATTAGACATTCTTCAAGACCATTCTATACTCCTGAGCCTGATGTTGTACACGAACTAGTAGGACATACTGCAATGCTGGGTGTTCCTGAATGGGCTGAATTGAATGTATTATTTGGCAAAGCAGATATGCGTACGGAAAGTGAAGCAGCCATAAATCGATTAGGTTCTGTATATTGGTATGTAATGGAATTTGGAGCATGTCTTGAAAATGGTGTAGTCAAATCAGTAGGTCCCGGATTACTATCCTCATTTGGAGAAATGGAGCATGCTTGTACTGGAGGTGAGGAGTGTGGAAACAATGAAGCTTGTGTCTGTAATCCTAAAATTGGATATCTTACACCAAATTTCGAAGAGATGGAAACTAGACCTTATGATGTTACCAAATATCAGCCTGTCTTGTATGTTTGGGATTCTTTTGAGGAAATGTATGAGAAAACAAAAGAATTTGTCTTGAACTGGGGAACTGATAATGATCCTCTCAAAGATTTACATCAATAATTAATCTTCTTTGTAGGCATATTCTTTCAATTTTTCTAGAGATACCATCTCTAAAGCAGATTCATGAGTTGCCTCAAGAACTACTTTAGGAGCCATTTCAGAATCATATGCTTCAACCCATCGAGACAAACAAAGACACCATCTATCTCCATCCTTTAAACCTGAAAAACCCGGACCTGGAGTACTAAGATCATTTCCTGCGCCTTTAGAAAAGGCCAAAAAAACATCAGTCATTACTACGCAAACAACATGTCTTCCAAAATCACGATTATCTGTATTACAACAACCATCACGAAACCAACCTGTCATTGGATCTGTAGAACATGGCTCAAGCTTACCGCCTAAGACATTAATTGACTCTTCCATTATTTCTCTCGATTTTCTCGAAGATTATCTATTATTGTAAAAGCGAGGGCTGCTCTCTCATTACGTGAAAAATCAGATTCTAGTTTATCTATTATAGATTTAATTTTTTTAGAAGATTCTGGATCCTCTTCTGTTAGTTTCTTTGCATGTTCCATTTGGGCTTCATTTATGCAATAAACTGAATCTCCACCAAGTATAGAAATTGGACTAAGAACCATATTTATACTGAAAATCCTGTATCGACATTAGGGGCAGGGTCACCAGTACTGAAACTAGAACCACAACCACACGAACCTTTAGCATTAGCATTTGTAAGTCTAAAACCAGGCTCTATCAAATCATCTGAAAAATCAATTGTAAGGCCGTCCAAAAAGACTGAACTTACCTTATCTGAAACAATACGAAGTTTATTATCAGAATAATAAACATCGTCTACTGAATTCATGTTATCATCTAACACGGCGTCGTAAGTATTTCCAGAACAACCTCCTGACCTGACTCCTATACGTAAAAAAACTTCTTCTGATATTCCCATATCGTAAAGTTTCGATTTTGCCTTTTCAGTCACCTTAATATCCATAATATTCTTAATTTGATGTAGATTTAATAGTTACTGTATACTATAATCGTATAAAGAAGCCAAAAATAGGCTCGTTGTGAGAATACTAATTATTCTGGTAGCATTGATGCTTTTCACGCCAATAAGCAAGGCTGAACCTAGCCCTATGGAACAATCTTACGAAGGTAATCCAATCGTTATAATTAATTTAACATATGAAGCCGGAATTGGAGGAGGTAACGACATTGAAGGCGAAGTAATTATTGAATTGTTTGTAAATTGGGCGCCAATTACAGTATCCAATTTTGTAGGACTAGTGAATGAATCTTTCTACAATGGAATTTTCTTCCATCGCGTTATTGATGATTTTGTTATTCAGGCCGGTGATCCTACTTGTACCGCAATTGGAATTTATCCTGCAAGTGACCCCTCATGCGGAAGCAATGGCTCAGATGAGACAATCCCCTTCGAAGCAAATGCAAATCTTACGCACATAAACGGTGCTGTTGGAATGGCTAGAGGATTAGATCCTGATTCCGCTTCAAGCCAATTTTACATTTGTGATGGGCCTCAGCATGGATTAGATAATGGTAATCGCTCTCAGGAAGACGATCCTGGTTATGCTGTATTCGGAGTTGTAAGAGAAGGAATGGATTTGGTACAAGCTGTTGCACAAGTTCCAACTTCTAATGACCCAATGAACCGCCCTCTTTACGAAGTTCATATCAATTCTATTACTTTAGAAGGATATTTTACTCCTGATATTGAAGAAACTGAAGATGAAGAAACGCCTGGAATTGGATTTAGTCTTTCTATACTATCAATAGCCTTATTGGCACTACGTAGAAATTAAATATGGACTCAATAATATTTCAAGGAAATGTAATCGGTATGCTGATGTATATCATACCTGCAATGTTACTCTTTTTCTACGTAATTAATGGTCTAGAAGAAAAACTTGTTGAACGCAAACTCTACTTGGCTTGTGGTATAGGGGTTGTATTGGGAACAATTGCTGAAATAATATTATTCCTAAGTGGAACAGATTTGTATACTGATTTAGCATATGCTTCAATGATTTTAGTAACTCCATTTATCGTCATGATGTTTATGTTTGTAGGTGTTAATCTAAAGACATTCAAAGATGAACCTGCGGCACCGCATTATTCAGCAGGATACGGCCTATTTTTTGGAGGTGCTGTAGAATTTTGGAAATTATTGATAACTGAAGATAGATATTCAAATATGAGCTCAGGTGATGTTTTACTTGTGGCAATGTTTGGCCTTAGTTCTGTATTGTTCCTTGGTGGGGCTGGAATGTGGATTGCATATGCAATCAAAGAAAATAATCCAAAAAATGGAGTTCGTATTGCAGGAAGATTGGCTGTACTTTATGTTTTCCTACAATATCTCTATGCAAGCGCACTAGAGCATGTACATTATGGAATGCATGATCTTATGTTAATACTTGCTAGTCTTATGGCATTCTTTGTTGTATCTGGAGCTCTGTTTCATCAAGGTTACTTAAGATTGCCAAAAATATCTAAGATAACTATAAAGGACGGAGAAAGTGAAGTATCATGAATAAATTGTACGTGGCAGGAATAGCTTTTCTTTTATCTTTTACAGGATGTATTGATACTGAAGATGATTCGGAAGTAGATCATACTCCCTCTCTGAGAGAATCTGTCGATAGATTATATGATTATTGGAATTCAAGACCATATGTTACCGACTCTGAATGGTATTGTGGAATAATGGTAGAACCTGACGGGAAATTTTTGAATAATTCCGCTAAAGAAGAATGTATCAATGGGTGGAAAGAGTTTTATGATTCTTGGTATGAGTACTTTGACGAAGGGTTCGAAATGAAGCTCATAGATAGTAATTATACTGAGGAAGAAAAAATGAATTACAAAGGAGTGGTCTATGAGGTGACTGTGGATCAGAAATATTGTTCGAGATACAACAGTACGGAACCTTGGGATTGTAATAGTGATTATGAAAATATTTCTCTATGGGCTCTGGTCGATGAAAAATGGGGTTGGGCAATCTACGGTTTGGACGAATACCTTAAGGAAACTGAAGAAGAAACTCAAGATTACGACATGACCGTTACGGAAGTTGTTGATGGTGATACATTCTATCTTGGAAATGGCGACAAAGTCAGGATGTTAGGAATTAACACTCCTGAATCCGGAAGGCCTTATTCAGAAGAAGCTACAGAGTTTCTAACAAATATGATTTTAGGAAAAGAAGTTACTCTTGTAAATGATAGTAAAAATGGAGATTCAGATTCTTACGGAAGATTACTTGCCCATGTTTATGTCGATGATACATTTGTTAATTATGAAATTATCAAAGCAGGATTTGCATTCTGGTATCCTTACACATCAGGAACAGATTTTGATTCCGAATATGAAGAAGCTCAAGATTATGCCTCAACTAATAAGGCTGGTCTTTGGACAGAATCTTCCTATAATTTGACTATTGACTATATTGAATATGATCCAGAGGGGGATGAAGCTGAAGGAGAATATGTAGTTCTTACAAATCACGAAAATTACAATGTTAGTATGGTTGGTTGGTTTTTGCAAGATGAAGCTGCTCAAACAGCATATGAATTTGATTTTATTATAACAAATAACACAAGTATTCGGATTTATACTGGAGATGGAACTGACAATGCAACTACGTTATTCTGGGGATGGTATCAAGGAATCTGGAATAATAGTGGCGATTTTGCCATAATTCAGGATGAAAATGGCTACATGGTTGATAGTTACAGATACGATTAATTTCTAATTCTGAACAAACTCTATAACAAGGCCGTAAATCATCATGTATGGAACAACGTCTCTTTGCAGGAATTACTGTAGGAATCCTGCTTTTGTCATCGCTATTATTGTACTTCAATGAAGACAATGAACAAGATGACGATTATTACATGGGCGATAATGGCCTTGTTCCTGTATGGGAAAGAGTAAACCAGAATTTCAATACAACTGGATCTTACAGCTATACCTTAGTACCAGGACAATACGGCATAGTTGGTCCTGAAAGTGTA
This sequence comes from uncultured archaeon, assembly GCA_964651915.1. GTDB lineage: Archaea > Thermoplasmatota > Poseidoniia > MGIII > CG-Epi1 > CG-Epi1. Next base: position 28,464 of record CAZYZI010000001.1, read on the forward strand.
TTCATTGATGTTGATTTGCCTTCAAGCGAATTAGGATGTACAATTACTGATGATTGTCAAGTACATCTTGGATTATGGATGCCTGATGTTCCTAATGGAACTAAAGTTCCTGTTATTGCTGATGTTGGACCTTACTACGATGATGGTGATGTAGATGCTTTAACACCTGCAAACCGTCTTGGCAAATTTTTGATTGAAAATATGGTTCCATATGGATATGCGGTTGCTCAAGTTTCTGTATTTGGAACTGGAATGTCGAATCACTGCATGGATTTCATGGGACTAAGTGAGCAAATGGGAATTGATGCTGCCGTAACTTGGTTAGGAACACAAGAATGGAGTAATGGAAATGTTGGGATTGTTGGAAAATCATACGATGGAACTACACCTTGGCAAGCTGCAATGTTTGGCAATCCTCATTTGAAAACTATTATTCCTATTTCAGGATTAATTGGTGTCCATGATTTAATGTGGAGAAATGGATCAATGGAAGCTAGAGGAATAGCTATGCACAATGGTGTCTACGGTTCCTTTGGATGGGATGGAGATAGTGATGATTGGCAAACTATGTGCAGAGGATATGCAGAAGGATATGCAAATGGACCTGCTGCATACTTAGCTGGTGACGAGGTTAATTATGCAGGCAATACCTATTGGGCAGATAGACATTTCTTAGAAAGAGCAATGCAGAATTATAATGGCTCTATCTATTTCATCCATGGAATGCAAGATTGGAATGTTGATCCGCATATGGCATTCCCTGCATATAAGCAACTACAAACAGCTGGATTCGAAATTAAAGGATTATTTGGTCAATGGGGGCATCACTATCCTGATAGACCGAGTGACCAAAATGGAATGTCATCTGGAAGAGGAGCTGAAGCATTTCCATATTCTGTAAGATATGATTGGGCGCAAGACTTACTGGAATGGTTCAATTACTATTTGTATGAAGGAAATATGAAACCTGCACTACATGTTGAAATGCAGGATAATATGGGTGGATGGAGAGTCGAAGAAACTTGGCCTGTTAATGACCGAGAATATTTACACTTACCAATCGGCGAAGGATTGAACGTTGTTTCAGGAAGCGGATTAGTTGGACCAACCAATACATTGACACTAGAAACCGGAATTTTTGAAAATGAAACCCGTATTTCAGGTATGCCTACTTTTCATGTGGATGTTACAATACCACCTACCCAAACTTCAGGACACTTATTCATCGAATTATCTATTACTGATGGAATACATCTTGGACATGGAGTAATGGATCTAAGATATCATGAAGGTGGGAGAGATTGTGGGCAACCATGCACAGTTATTGGAACCGTAAATGCAAAAATGCAAATGTTTGCGCTGGATGTCGTTGTACCTGCAGGAAGTACCTTAGAACTTGTAGTTAGTCAAACTAATGATGACTATGTTCCTTCTCCTGTAAGTAGTGGATATGTTACAATTGGAACCGATCAAAATAGTGTGTTAACTCTTCCAATTATTGATAGGGGCCCTGAAGATTTATTCACGCCACCTATTTGGTACACTGAAGAATAAAATTATTTCTTTTCAGCCGCCCGTCTTGCTTTTATTTCTTCAATTAGTTTTCTTGTTGCAGCCTCTTCGGCCTCTAATTTAGCTTTCTTTTCTCCAGCAATCTTTGCAGCTTCTTCTGCCTCAATTCTAGCCTTCTTTTCATCTGCTAATCTTGCAGCTTCTTCTGCCTCAAACTTAGCTTTTTCCTCTTCTGCTTTCTTTTCAGCCTCTTCAGCCTCTAGTTTGGTTTTTTCTTCCTCTACCTTCTTTGCAATCTCTTCAGCTTTCTTAGCTTCTTTTTCTGCTTTCTTGGCTTCTCGTTCGGCTTCCTTTGCTTCTCTCTTAGCTTCTTGTTCTGCTTCTTTCCTAGCTTTCTCTTCTTCTTTCTTCCTTGTTACTTCCTCAGCCTCTAATTTGGCTTTTTCTTCCTCTGCCTTCTTTGCGGCCTTTTCAGCCCTTTTAGCTTCTTTTTCCGCTTTCTTAGACTTTTTCTCTTCAGCTTTCTTAGCTGCTGCCTCAGCCTCCTTTGCAGATTCTTCTACTTGCCTCTCAGCTTCTTCCACTTCCAATTTAGCCCTTTCTTCTTCAGCTTGTCTTGCAGATTCTTCAGCTTTTTTCAAATCTTCTTCAGCCTGTCTTGCTTTCTCTTCAGCCTCTTCCCTTGCTTTTGTCTCAAGATTGGAATCTCCTGCAGACTCTGTTATATATTTTTCAGATGGTTTAGAGGATTTATACAAATGAACATCCCTCTGTGGGAAAGCGATAACTATTCCTTTTTCACCTAATTTAGCAAATACTTCATGATGCAAATCTGAATTAATCTGTCGAATCTTAATTACATTCTTAATCCAAATTACAAGTGCAAAATTCAAAGAAGAATCGGCAAATTCTTGGAAGCGAACCAGAGGTAATCTTGTAGGGTCGTCTTGTTCAACATCTTTATTTGCTTTGGCAACATCAATTAAAGCTTCTTCAACCTCACGAGCATCAGAATCATAAGAAACGCCGACTAATATTCTCAAACGATAATATCTATCTGGCTTTGTAAGATTTACAATATCTTGATTAGCCAATGCATTATTTGGTATAATTATAATTACATGATTAATGATATCATAAATTTTTGTAGAACGTAGACCTACTTCTCGAATTATACAGTAAGTATCTGAAAATTTAATCATGTCTCCTGTTTTGAAACCTTGATCTAACAATAGAAGAATACCAGAGAAGAAATTACTCAATGTATCTTGTGCTGCAAGTGCTATAACTAAACCAACAACACCAACACCTGCAATTAATACGCCAAAATCAACATGATAGGTTGAAAGAAAATTTGTGACACCAAATACTATTATCAGTATTGATCCTAAAATTTCCAAAAGTGGACCATACTGAGTATCCGATTTTCCAACAGTTAACCAATCTGCAACTGCTGGAACAACAAAATTAGTATATGCCTTGAGTAAAAATACAGTCAAGAAAATTATAGTAATTGAATCTACAATATCAACCATAATTGCTAAAAAATCTGTGTATCCACGATTTGTATTTCCAAGCTCAATAAGGAACATGGAAAATCCTTTAGTAACAAGCAACCAGAAAACAACCTCGGTGGGATCCCATTCCCATTTTGCCAAGCCCCTAAAATAGAGTGATAGCGGTAAAATAAAAAATATTATGAGAAAAATTGCATATACTAAAGATATAAGAATCCAAATCGATAAATCTGAAAATTCAAGAATTATGTCATCATCTTTATCAGTAATTGAAAAATTTAAATCTTCACTTTGTAAAATATCATTAATTATACCTTGTGAATAAAATATAAGGCCTAAGGACACAATAAGGCCGAACAATGTAAAATAAGGAAAATCCTTTCTAAAAGCAAAGCCAAAATTTGGTATTCTTTCTGAAGGCAACACGATATTCCATTTGAAAATAGTTTATAAGTAAGGTGGGAACCTGTAAATAGGAACGCAGAATAAGCTATCATGGCTGATTTACTAAGCGATGAAAATGTTGAAAAATCATTGAATGGCCTTGACGATTGGAACTACAATGATGTTTACAGACAAATTCAAAAACAGTTCAGTTTCAATAGTTTTGAATCTGCTGCAACATTTGTCCAACATGTCGCCAGCATTGCAAGTGAATTGAGTCATTATCCTGAGATTCTTATGAAAGGATCTAATGTAACTATAACATCTACTACAGTCGATGATAATGGTGTAACTGATAATGACATAGCTCTCGCTGAAAGTATAGAAATACTAGTAACGGGCTAAGCCTTTAATTTTAAGATATGGTTAATTCTTTGACCACATATTCTTCAGAATTTTTGTCAATATATTCTATCAAATCTGATACGTGCGGAGATTCAAGTAAAATCTCATTGGATTCATGGTCAATTATACGAAAAGGCATTCTTTACACAATACACTAATTTATTTATAATTTACGAATGCAGAGCAACGCTTTATGGCCCCTTTCTACTAGGTGTATGTGAAACAATACTTAGACTTAGTACAGGAAGTTTTAGACCGAGGTACAAGGAAAGAAAATAGGACTGGCGTCGATACAATCTCGGCTTTCAATATCAATTATTCAATAAATCTTAATGAAGGATTTCCACTTCTAACAACAAAAGAAATATCATGGAAGAATATAGTTATAGAAAATCTATGGTTTTTGTCCGGAGACTTGCACATAGGACTATTAAAAAAGCACGGTTGTAAATTTTGGGATCACTGGGCTGATGAGGAAGGTTATGTACCTAGTGCGTACGGCAATTTTTGGAGAAAATTTCCAATACATGGAGAGCAAAAATACAATGACCAAGTACGTTACGTTTTAGATACTCTCAAAAAGAATCCAAATAGTCGTCGAATGGTAATTACTGCATGGGCTCCTGGTAACGCTCAAAGTAGCGGTTTACCTCCTTGTCATCTAATGTTTATCTTTAATGTTCAATATGATAAAAACAATGAACCAAGACTTTGTGTTCATTTGACTCAAAGAAGTTGTGATGTTGCTCTAGGCGTACCTTACAATATTGCAGGATATTCGTTCTTGTTGCATTTATTTGCGCACTTATCTGGGATGAAGGTAGGGACTTTTGGACACACTCTAGTTGATGCTCATATTTACACAAAAAAAGCAGATGATTCTATGGAAGAATATGATCATATTCCTGGACTTCAAAAACAGTTGACAAGAGATGTTGGTAAATTACCTAAATTAAAAATAGATTCAAGCATCAAAACATTGGATGATGTAATGGATTTACTTGATGCAGATACCGATACCATACTTTCAAAATTTAAATTAGAAAATTATAATCCCAAACCATTCATTCCGTTTAAGGTCGCTGTATGAAAGGAATTTTGGTTGCAGTTTCTCCAGAAGGTATTATTGGAAAAAATAATACCATACCGTGGCATTATTCAACAGACTTAAAACGATTCAAAAGGTTGACAACTGGCAATACTATCATCATGGGGCGTAAAACTTGGGAATCTTTACCAATAAAACCGCTTCCTGAACGGCGAAATATAGTGATAACTAGAAGTTCAATAGAAGGAGTTGAATGTTTTCAAAGTATAGACGATGCTTTACAAACTTGTGAAGGCGATATCTGGTTTATTGGAGGTGCTGGAATTTATGAAGAAGCGATGGAAAAGGCTGATGTAATTGATATGACATTAGTCCCAGATAAAGTCAATGGAAATGACTGCATTTATTTTCCAGAAATAGATGAAACCTGGAAAGAAGGAAAAACAAATGCCTTAGATAATCATCCCAAATTAAAGCACAGAAAGTACACCCGTAGGGTGTAAACACATCTTTTATAACAAGTACGTTTCACCAAGTCTGGAGCGACTATGTCACGCAAACTAACTGCTTTCCTGCTAGCCATACTAATGTTGCCGCTATCTGCTATGAATACAATAGCTGATGAAGGTGACCCTGATTTATCAATAAATGAGATAACATTTAGCGATGATTCACCTACTGGTGGAGATACAATAACGATTACTGCTGAAATTGCCAATGATGGTGGAGCTAGTGGACTGGTAAGCGTGACTACCAATGTTAGCTTTTACTGGGATGGAAATTATATCGGAAAGGAAAGTATAACAGTTCCTGGAAGTAATACTGCTGATGCAGAAATGGATTGGAGAGCCGTTGGAGGTTCGCATACCATCAAAGTAATTGTAGATGAAGAAGAACAAATTCGAGAATCTGACGAAGACAATAACGAAGAAGAAGAAGATATCGATGTCGCCTATCCTCCAATTCTTTTGCTAGATGACGACAATAGTGACAATAATGGAGGATTCAAAACTGAAACCGATAGCTATTACGTCAATTCATTAGACAATATGACTACGGAAATGGGATATGATATTATTAGAGTAAACAGTGGAGAAGATGCACCAGATTATGATACTCTTAGTGAATACAGCTTGATTATCTGGGCTTGTGGAACGGACTATCAAAGCGGAGATACAGATATCACATTTACAAACAATGATAAAGAAAATGTTGCTGATTTCCTTGAAGGCGGAGGAAGCTTATGGGCTATCGGACAAGATATTCTATACGATTTTAACACTGCAGACGGAGAACGTAATGAAGGTGATTTTGAATATGATTATCTCGGAGTTACTTATGTTGATCACGACAGAACTACTCCTGCTGTATTGCAAGGTGTAGATGACGATCCTATCTCAGACGGTGTACAATATGATGCAGATGCAATTTCTTCTGATTTTGCCGATGATCTTAATCCGAAGTCTGGATTTGAAAAAGTATTCAGTTCTGGAGCTCCAGATGATTACAATACTTCAACAATCAGAACTGAAGAGGATTTCAAAGTAGTCTTCATGACAGTAGATTTCAGTTCGATAACAAATAGTGAAGACCGCGATGAGTTAATGGAACTTGTAGTTGAATACTTAGTTGAACAACTTGAAAATGATGTAAGTCTAAGTCGTTTCAACACTCCTAAAGATGGTGAAACTGTTGAACCTAATGTTGATAATATTGTGAATGTTACTGTTCGAAATAGAGGAACTGAAGATCAGGATAGCGTCCAAGTTTCCATAGATATAAGATGTTTGAACAATACATACCGCTTTACGGATTCTGAAACAATATCATTAGACACTGGTGAAGGAGCATATGTAGAATTTGAATGGGAAACTCCTGATGATGAAGATTATGTATATGAAATTAAAGCTGAAGCTACAATTTCGGACGATGAAAAAGAAGATAATAATGGAAAACAAATTTCCGTTAATACTTACGTAAATTATGACGTAGCATTATCTGAAGCTAGAGTAGATCCGATGATTGCTGAAAAAGATACGAATCGAGAAATGAGTGTGATTGTAACTAATACTGGTGATGTAACAATGAACTCTGATATCAGCGGAAAAGTATATGATGGCGCTGGAGGAACAATGTACAATGGTGAAACTCAATCTACTGGAGATTTGAGTCCTGGCGATTCTATAACTCTAGAATGGGAATGGTCACCTGATGAATATGGAACTTTCTGGTTCGAGGCCGAAGTACATGATGATGACGATGAAGTTCCTGAGAATGACAAAGCTACTGCCCTTATGAGAAGTGTTGACATTGAATTTAGCGACGATATGGAAGAAGGGATAAATGGATGGACGCATTACAAATCATTGTCAAATCCATGGCATTTAATTGATACTGATGAAGATGAAAACAGAGAAGCTGCAAGCCCAACACACGCCATGTGGGTTGGAGATGGATCTAAAGGAGACGGAGAATACGACAATAATTGGGATTTCTCCCTGTATACTGCAGACAATCATACTCTAGGAACAAATCCATCCATGTCAGTTGAGATTTGGTATAGTACCGAATTTAGTTGGGATGGAGGAAATGTACAAATTTCTACCGATGGTGGAATTGAGTGGGAAGTTATCACGCCAGATGGTGGATATCCTGATGATGCTGTAGTTGGTTTGGATAACGAACCAGGATACACTGGAACCTCGGGTGATGATCCTGATGGAGAAACTGCTTGGGAAACTGCAAATTTCAACCTTGGAAATTATACGAACGAAGATGTAAAATTCAGATTTAGATTTGGAACTGATTCTTCTGTGGAAGGCTATGAAGGATGGTATATTGACGATTTCAAAATTGTTAATGGAGTAAGTACCCAATTTGAAGATGATTTTGAAGACGGTACTAGTGATTGGGAAGCTGATGTTGTCCTAAGTGAATGGCATTATTATTCAAAAGATGAAGATTATGGAAAAGCCTATTCGGGTGACTATGCCTGGTACCTAGGAAATCCTGACACTGGAGCTTATAGTGCCTCACTAAATGATTCTTTAGAAACTCCAACTATTGATTTAGGAGATGGATCTGAGAAATATGTTTCTGCTATGGTTTGGTTTGGAATTGATGGGCCATATGACTTTGTTGCTCTTGAAATAAATGTATCTGGAGAATGGGAAACTATTGACACATTCCCTGGAAATGATGGTGATTATTCTGAAGAATATGACGATGCTGACGAAAATGGTTGGCTATACGTAGAATCAGATGTAAGTGAATATGAAGGTGATATTAACTTTAGACTACGATTTGTATCGGATACATACACACAATACAACGGATTGTATGTTGATGATTTTACACTATACAGTTTACCACCAATACCTAATGATGTTGGAACTAAAGATTTGAACGCCCCGGATACTGCAAAACCAGGAAGAGCTGTATCTTTTACTTCTAATATCTATAACTTTGGTACCGAAGATCAAAACAGCTTTGACGTAAGAGGAACTGTAACCAGAGATGATGGAACTGAAGTTTACAACGAAACTCAAGAAGTTGACAATCTTGATTCTAAAGACAACACTACTTTAGATTGGACTTGGGAAGGAGGGCCAAATGGAACTTACACCATTAGAGTTGAAACATTACTAGAGGATGATGAAAGAGCTGGAAACAATCCAAAAGAAAAAGTAATTGATGTTGCAGAAAGTGGATATCAAGTTGCCTTAGCTGTAGAAGAACAAGCTAAAGAAGTACTTTCAGGAGAATCTGTATTCTTCAACTTTACAGCTACGAATACTGGAGAAAATAGTGGATATTACGATATTACTGTAGATTATGTTAGTGAACAAGATGAATGGAAAATAATATCACACGTTACTACTCTCTATCTAACTTCTGGCTCAAGTCAGGACTTTACAGTTGTAGTAATAGCTCCAACATTAGCACCACTTGGAGATGAACATTCATTCTCAGTTACTGTGACTAGTAGAGATGATCCAGATACTGAAGATACACAAGAAATCTCTGCGACGCCATTATACTACGAACAAAATGGGGGAGACAAAGTACTCTTAATCGATGCTAACTTTGGTAAAAATAACGGATATAACAATTACTACAATGTTGATGACATCGATGTAAGAATGAAAGACACCTTGCAAGAATACTTCGGCGAAGGTGAAAGTCGAGGTTACGATGTTTATACAATTCCATATGATAATGAAGCAGGTGCTTATGGAGAACTTTATCCATATCCTACTAATGAATTAATGACAAATTATGATGTAGTAATATGGGTACAAGGCGATCATCATCAAAGAAATTTAACAAATTGGAAGAATTGTATTAGCGATTACTTAGACGCAGGTGGAAGTATGTGGATTATGGGGCAGCAATACTTAACTGCTCTAAATAGTTCTACAGGCTCAAGAGAAGCTGGAACTTTTGAACATGATTATCTGAAAATAAAATATGTAAGTGACAGCTCAGGAACTCCAAACCCAATGATTGGCGTTGAAGACGATGAAATATTCAACGAAGCTGAATATGACATGGGTGATCGAAGTATCTATTCATACGACTATGCAGATTGGATTCGTCCAACGGATGATGCTGTAGGAGCTTTCTACACTGGTAAGGGCAACTGGTGGCATATTGTAGATACTGAAGAAGATTCAAACCGGAAAGCAAACAGTCCAACTCATTCAATGTGGATTGGAGATGAATCAAAAGAAAATGGAGAATATCATAGCGGTTGGGATTACTCCATATATACCTCAGATTCGTTTAGCTTGGGTGTTGGAGGACAATTAAGATTCCAACACTATTATGACACCGAAAGTGCAACATACCCTTATGATGGTGGAAATGTACAAATTTCTACTGATGAGGGAGAAAACTGGGAAGTAATACATCCAAGTGGAGGATATCCTGCAGATTCAGTTACTGGACTTGATGGAGAAGCTGGATACTATGGTGATTCAAATGGTTGGGTACAAGCATCTTTTGACTTAGGAAATTTCTCAGGCGAGGATGTAAGGTTTAGATTTAGATTTGGTTCCGATGGCGTTGTAGATAGTTATGAGGGTTGGTATTTCGATGATGTGGAACTAACCGATACCTCTGGATCATTATTCAGTGATGATATGGAAGCAGGAATGAGTGATTGGAATGATTCACCTCAGATTTACAACATGTCACTACACTATGATGGAGATTATCGACTTATTGTTTCACCATTCACTTTTGCCTTTGTAAATAATAGTGAAGATAGAGATGATATGGTTGGTAGAGGTTTAGATTGGTTAAGAGCTGCTGCTGCGGCTGACGACGTTGGTGTCAAATTGTTAGAGATCGAAAGCGCGACAGAAGAAAACTCTACAATTGCTTTCTCAAGTATAATCAAAAACTACGGTTCTGAAGATCAAGCTGCATTTAATGTAGAAGGAAGAGTCGTTGATTCTGAAGGTAATGAACTATGGTCTCAAACACAACTTGCAGGACCTTTACAATCTGGGGAAGAAGAAACCTTAGATTGGGAATGGGATAGTGGAAATCCTGATGAAGTAACTATTATTGTTGAAACTCTAAAAGATGATGAAAATCATCGTAATGATATCAAAGAAGAAAATATTGAAATTGTAATGATTTGCATACCAGAAGTCACTACATTTAACGATCACAAGCAAGGTCAGCCTGGAGATGATGTAATATTTGATTTAATCGTAAGCAACAGAGCCTCAGGAACGGATATTATGGAAATAGAGATGACTGGAAGTGCTTCAGGATGGGGGCAGATTGCAAATGAAATGGAACTAAAAAGCAACGAAAGTCGAGATTTAGAATTAGCTTTAAAGATTGATGAAGATGCAGAATATGATGATTATGATTTGATCATAATTGTAACTGCAAGTGATGGAACTGTTGAGGAACTTGAATTACTTGTAACTGTTACTGATAACCCTGTAAATTATGAAGTTGAAATTGAATTAGACCCAACAAACGCTGAAACTATAGCTGGTCAAGATGTTGAATTCACAGTAACTATCCATAATAAGGGGGATGAACAAGATACATTTGATCTCAAAGCTAGTGAAGAATGGGTAACATTTGATGAGGATGAAATAACAATTGGGGCAGATGGACAAGCTACTGTTAACGGAATAATTAGTGTTCCTTCAGATGCTTCAAATGGAAATTCTTACATTGATATCAGTGCAACTTCAAGAGGCGATCAAAGTGCTTCGGATGAGAAGACTATTAAAGTCGTTGTAGAAGAATTAGAAAGTGGAGCTACCTTACGAAGAGATACTGGAGGGCTGATTACTATTGCCCCTGGTGAATCTGGAGTATTTGAATTTACTTTGTTAAGTGATAGTAATGGCGAACAAAGTCTCTCTATCGTAACAACGGCCACTGCAGGTGAATGGGCTACGCCATCAATAACTGAAGTAGATTTAGAAGCTGGTGAAGGAACTACATTCACTGTAACTGTAAATGTACCTGCTGGAACTTCTGAAGAAACTTACAGACTAGAAGTTTTAATTATGAACGGAGATGAAGAACTCGCAAAATCGGTTTCAAACGTAATTGTTCAAGAAATTGTTGAAGAAAATATGGATATTATGTTTTGTTTAACTGATCTTAGTGGATTTTGTTTAAGTTCTGGTAATTTTGAAGTTACCATTGAAGCTGAAAAAATACAAACTGCATCAGTAGGGTTCTCAGTTGAAAATTTAGGTAATGTTGATACTGAAATCGCATTTGAAGTGGTAATGCCTGATGGAACAACTGGCTCCGAAGTTTACTTTGATGAGAACCTAAAAGAATGGAGAATTGCTCTTTCCCCGTCTGAAACAGAACTATACCCAATAAGTCTTGATGCGGGAGATACTATGGACTGGGGTGCTGTTGCAGTAATAGCCAGAGAAGTTTCACCTGGTTCCTATACCTTTACAGTAAACTTATTGAAAGCTACAGAAACTAGTACTGGTAGCTACATTTTTGAGAATCTAGAACAATTAACAATTACTGTTATTGTTGAAGGTGAAACAACGGAAGAAAGTGCTGGAGATGAGGAAGATGATTCTCTACTTCCTGGCCCTTCATTCATATCAGTTGTAGCAATGCTAGCGATAATAGTCTATAGAAGAAGAATATAATTATTCTTCAAAGGTACCTTGGAAAATTAAAGCCGGTATAAGTGCAAAATAAGACATGTAGAGCAGAAATGCTGCAAACCAAATAGTTTCCCACAAATCATTATTAAAAAATCGAAGGGCTACAGTTAGTAAAAGAATTAAGATTCCAAATAATATTGGTTTTAGAAAACCTGCCCTAGCTTTTGCATAAGGTACGGTACTAACTGTAAGCAAAGATACAATACCTATCGATAATGGAACCGAGACATTGTAAAATTCATTAATCAATGAATATTTTATTGAGATTAGTACAATAAACATTGTAAGTCCTGGTGATGGCAAGCCCTCAAAATATTTGTTTGAACTTTGGTCACCTATAGTAAACCTAGCTAATCTAAAAAGACTGAGTAAAGCAATCATTAAAGATGCCGTAATTGCAACCAGATTTTCTATATTATGTTTAAATTCAATCTGCATATCATCATTCAAAATATCTAAGGCTGGACCTTTACTAAGGTCATAATACAATGAATAAACTAAGATTGATGGGGCTATTCCAAAACAAATTGAATCTGAAATAGAATCAAAATATTTACCATAATCATGTTTTGTACCAAACTTACGGGCTAAGGCTCCATCCATTCCATCAATAATTGCTGAAATAGGAAGTAAAAGTAAAGCTACAATATAACTTTCAACCGTACCATCAATAATGTAAGTAATTGCTAGAAAACCCAAAGTAGCGCTAGTAAAAGTTGCTAAATCTGCATAGGATATGAACGTTAATGGCTTAAAGAATCTTTTAATAAAATTCAATTTAATCGAACCCCTCAGAAGCAGTTGCTTTCAATTTTGAAAAAAGTCTTTTTGGTGCTTCTACAACCTTTTCAACAGTAGATAAATCTGACATCGGAGTGAAAATAGCAATTGTTTGTCCTGCCAAAATGCGATCTCCTTTCTTAATTTTTAATTCAATACCTGATTCTTCAAAAGTCAAATCTACACGAGAACCAAAATGAATTAGGCCTATTCTTTCGCCTTTCTTAACTTTGAACTCTGGCTTTACATAACTCACAATTCTTCTCACAAGAAAACCTGCAATTTGAGTAATCTTGACAGGGCCTATTCTTGTATCTAATTTAGTGATTAATCTTTCATTCTTGTCTGAATCTTTAGAGAAGGCTGGCATGTATCCTCCTGGTTTATGTTTCTGAGAAATAACTTTCCCATTAATCGGCGATCTATTCACATGCACATTTTGAAGATTCATGAATATAGAAATCTTAACCATCCCATTTTTCTTAATTGCTTTTTGAACTAAACCATCTGCTGGACTCACAATTCCTTTCTGAATTTCTCTATAGGGATCGCGATAAAAGAAAAGAAGGAATGCTGAAACGAAAAGTAGAACTAATGAAATTATGTACATTTCTTCAAGAGGTAAATCTACACTAATACCTTGGCTGGTAATTGAATCAGCTGATGCTCCAAATGGAAATAATACTAAACCAAATATTGAAATATAAATTACGCTAGTAGGCATCCCTTTTGCAAAAGGAAGAGGGGGTGCATCTTGTGGAGCTTTGCGTAATGGTAAGTCAATAACGCCAAGTATAGAATCTTGCATTTCGGGTAAGAAATGAAAAACGGCAACAGCTAAGAATATTAGCGCAATTAAACTTCCTACTTTTCCAATTACGGCATGAGCCCAGAAAAATGTATCATCCCCCCAAACATGTTCATATGTCAACCAAATAACTACTGCATTACGTATTAAATTTAATAAATATATTGGAGGAACTGTAACTAAGAAACCATTCAACCTACTACGGAAGGAAGCTTTAGTACAAATTACACCACCTACAAAAATAATCATGCTTTGAAGAGCTGTACATGCAAGAACTATATTGACAGAAGGGGCAAGAGGATCTTTCCAATTTTCTGCCTCGACTGAAACTCTTACTTCCTGATGTTCTGAACCTGAACGATAAAAACGAGAACCTTCACCATAATCTATTGCGCCCAAACTAGTCTCGAGATCAAAAATATGAAGAAGCCAAACTGATTGTTCAGCTACCAAATGAATAAACCAGCCAGCAAGTAAAGGAACTCTTTCAACGAAAAAATAAATTCCACCTGCTACAACTGTCATAGCTGCTAACCATCGTAATGGCTCGTATGATTCTTTCCAGAGAACGCTCAAATATTCGTGGTATGCTAAATATCCAAAAAACGGAATCGCTGCTGCACAAATTAAAGCATTAACAGGATCTTTTATCAGAATATAATACTCTACTTGAATCCACCAAAAAAAACCAAGACATAACCAACCCAGTATCGATATTTGATGTCCTATCTTTTTAGGAAAATGTTTTCCAAGAAAATTATGGCCTTTGTCTGAAAGAAAATAACCTATACTTAAAAGAAATAACGAACTTATGACAAAAACTTCGCCCAGTAATGATAAGTCAGTTGCCATTATTATTGGGACAAAGAAGTTCTAAAAAAACCCTCTGGTTATTTTGAAAGCCAATTTTGGGCTTCTTTATAGGAGCCTAAATCTCCAATATCATACCAAGTTCCTCGATATGAAACACTTAGAACATTATTCCTCTTAACATTCCAAGTTAAAAAATTACCAAGTGCATCACGATCTCCTCCGGAATTGATATATTCAAAGAAATTTGAAATTCCATCTTCAGACAACATCCAATATGCTGTCGCAGCTAATGTAGACTTAGGAACTGAAGGTTTTTCTACAAAGTTCACTATTCTATCAGATTTTAATTCGGCGATACCGTATAACTTAGCAAGATTTATATCTTCAACATCGTAAAGACCAATAACATCTCTATTAGTCCGATTTGATTTAGAAACCATTTCACTTAAATCAAAATCTGATAAATTATCTCCACCTGCAATTAAAACTGGACCTTTGATAGATAACTCAGAGAATAACAAGTTAAGAGCACCCAATGCTCCTAATTTTTCCTCTTCATTTTCACTAGATTCAACAAAAAGTTCAAGGTTTAATGAACCTTGGTAATTATCTATAAATTGACTAAAATTAGATGAAAAAAAACTATTTGCTGAAATAATAACTCTTTCAGGAGAAACCTTTTCCAATGTTCTAAGAACATGTGCAAGCATTGGTTCACCTGCCACATCAAGAAGTTGTTTAGGTGTTTTCTCAGTAAGAGGCAACATTCGTTTGGCAAAACCGCCAGCCAGAATGATTGAATCCATTAAAGATTTATTTTTCCGCCAGACATTAATTGTTGTAATGCATCATCTGCTGCATTGTTTAATTTCTTTTCATCGTATAATTCTTTCTTAATATTCTTTCGATGATCTTTAACAACCTTCCAACGAGCTTGGCGTTCTTCACTAGCTGCTTTTCTATGAGTCTTTAATGTGTCAAGCATTTCCATAGCCTTTGTATGTTGATTATCTGCTTTCTTTCTATACTCAACGAATTCTTTGTGTTTTTTATCTGCTTCTGTAGATAAATGAGAAGCTTCTTTCATCAAAGAACTGACTTTTTTATATATTTTTTTGTTTAAACGTGCTAAATTTACAACTTCTTTATGCTCTTCATCTGCTTTAGAGAATTCAGTATCAATATCTTTGTCTAATTCTGATACCTCTGCCGTTAAATGTTCTTGAGTCACTAAAACTTCTTCTTGATCGTCTAAGCTTCTTCTCAAAATAGCCAATCTATCCATAAGTTCTCTTTCTTTAGCTATTGGCATTTCTGTTGTTTCTCTTCTTTTCTCTAAGTTAAGAATTTCTGAATGAAGTGCCTGAACTGTATCTTTTAATGATTTTTCGCCTTTCTTACCTTTCCTTTTTTGTTGTTTGAGCTCAATTAATTTTTTAGCTTTTTCTTGAGAGCTGTTCCGAGCATTCTGGTGCTTAGTCTTAGTAGTAGTATTAGATTTCATCTCGTCACGATGCTTCATTATCTCTTCCATGACTTTGTTTCTTTGATCATGTAAAGAATTGCGTTCATCCCTTAATGCTCGGGCATCATCATTTAGAGAATTACGTTTAACAATGCAATTCTGAAAGCGCTCTTCGGCCAATTTAATTTCTGATTTTGGCTTCCTCTGAGTTCGGTTCTTTTTCTGACTCATTTTTGACTAATCCAACATGATTTCAACATATTGGAATAAGTCACGTTTAGACTTAAGATATAAAGCTGACGATTATCTGTTCAATAAGCAAAAGGGTTTAAAATTGCATATATCGATTCATCAACTGGACCTACTTCAAGTTGCATAGGTTCTCCTGTAAAATTTTCGACAACTTCCATATATCTGGCCGATGCCTCCACACGAAGTTCATCCGTCAATTTTGGCGGTTTACCATCACCTGTAAATCCTTTATCTGCAAGCCAAGTTCGAACATATTCTTTATCTAATTTTCTTGGTTCTTCTTTCTTTTCAAAGCGCTTTTCATAATCGTCAGCCATCCAATAACGACTTGAATCTGGTGTATTTACCTCATCCATCAGCATTATTTTACCATTAGATATTCCAAATTCATATTTAGTATCAACAAAAATTAAACCATGATCTGCAGCCCTAGAAACTCCTCTTTCATACAGCCGCATGGAAATACGTGCTAACTCTTTGTACAATGCAGGATCAACTACACCTCGCTTGTATAATTCAGAAGGAGCCACAGATTCATCATGATCTCCCTTGGCAGCTTTGGTAGAAGGTGTAATAATTGGCTCAGGAAATTTTTCATTTTTACGCATGCCATCTGGCAATTCATTACCGCAAAATTCTCTATCACCCCTTTCATATGCTGTCCAAGCAGATGTTGATGTTACACCTGTAAGATATCCTCTAACTACCATTTCAACCTGTATTGGGTCACATCTTCTTACAGTCCAGACATTAGGATGAGGGCGCCTAATTACATGATTAGCTACAATATCTGCAGTTTCTCCAAACCACCAATCTGCTAATTCAACTAAGGACTGTCCCTTGAATGGAACTGTTCCTAGGACTCTATCAAAAGCCGAAATTCTATCTGTTGTCACCATTGTTATGGTGTCTTCATTCAAATAATTATCTCGAACTTTTCCTCGATAAAGTTCACCTTGATCATCAAAATTAGTTTCCTCTAAAGTATATTCTAATTGCTGTTTTATCAAGTCGCGGTCCATGTGTAATATCCTCACTACGGAAGGGACTAAAATAACCACTCCCATGTCATTTCGTCCTTATGCTTAGTAAAACCCTAAAAACTGCTGCTGGGAAACTCTTGAATCCATTAGGAAAAGGTCTTGGGAAAATAGGCATCAAACCAAATCATATTACTGTAATGGGACTTGTTTTGACATTTTACGCTGCATGGCTCCTTTACAATCAAAATATTTACGAAGCTTTTGCTATTGGATTAATTGCTTCTTTATTCGATGGAGCTGATGGTTTGGTTGCTAGGGCAACAAAAACCACTTCGATAAGAGGCGGATATCTAGATGCTACATTAGACCGATATGCTGATTGTTTCGCATTTAGTGCGCTGATTCTATGTAATTGGGTAAAGCCACTACCAATTGTACCATTGGAATTTATTTCAGGACAAGTCTGGGCAATGGCTGCTATGATTGGGGCTTTTCAAACATCTTACTGTCGAGCCGCTGCTGAAAGATTAGGAGTTTCACAAGAAGGAATTGGATTCATTGAAAGGCCCGAAAGATGGTTTGTATTAGGTATGGGGGTATTAGTTGGAGAAATGATGGGAGATATTGAAACCGTTATCACAATAGTTGTAGCTATTTTAGCAGTTTTAGGAAATTTGACCGCTTTGCAAAGAATGTATCATTTCTGGAATGAGGCAAAAGATGACTGAATCGAATAATTTGATGAAAGAAGCTTTTATTTCTTTTTTCTTTCTTGGAAAAGCCCCTATAGCTCCAGGTACATTTGGATCTCTTGGATCCTTAATTTTAGCTTATTTTATTATCGAGAATGTTAGTGAATTTTCAGGTTATCTGATATTGGGGCTGGGGGCTGTAATGTACTATATTGGATTACAAATCGCCCCATGGTGCGAAAAAAAATATGGTAAAGATCCGGGAGTTTATGTAATGGATGAAGTTATAGGGTACCTAATTCCAATAGGATTCTTACTTATTTTGGGAATAAAAATTACTACTAATATCTGGATTTGCTCTTTTATCGCTTTTAGAATATTTGATGTTCTAAAAATATGGCCTGCGAAGAATTTAGAAAATATAGAAGGCGGACATGGAATACTTTTAGATGATGTTGCGGCAGGATTTCAAACATTGATTCTAATTTTACTTTTTTACCAATTCAATATAATCTAAATATATTTTAGCCGTTTAATTTTTATCCCGCTTGCAATCTGTAACATCAGAGTTTTATGTCTACAGAAATCGAAATTAGAATCGGTCTAAAATCTGGAATGGCTGACCCTGAGGGCGCTAATGTTCAAAAAGCATTAAGCCTTCTTGGTTTTGAAAATGTAAATGCTGTAAAATCTGCCAAATGCTATAGGGTGGTTATAGAAGGTAATCAAAATACTGCACTTGCTGAAGCTGAAAAAATGTGCCAACGATTATTAGCAAATCCTGTTGTGCATGATTATTCAATATCGGTGGCTGATTAATGCTGGAACCTTTACCCAATGCCAAAAATGTCTTTTATGTCGATTTAAAAGAAGATTTAGCTGAAATTGCTAGCAACTTGGGTCTAGGATTATTGCCTGATGAAATGGAAAAAGTAAAAAATTACTTTGAAAAAGAAAACAGAAAACCAACTGATGTTGAACTTCAAGCTATAGATCAAGCTTGGTCTGAACACTGTTGTTATAAATCTTCAAAACCTGTTTTAGAGGAAACTGTTTTCGGGCTTAATTCAAGTAAAAAAGTAATTGCAAGAGAAGATGCTGGAATAATGGAATTTGATGAACACCATTATTACGCAGTTGGATTAGAATCGCATAATCATCCCTCTGCACTAGATCCCTATGGGGGTTCTGCAACTGGAATTGGCGGAATTCTAAGAGACGTCGTCTGTATGGGGGCTCAGCCGATTGCACTAATCGATCCTTTATTCTTTGGAAATCTAGATACACCTCGAGATACTTTAGCTGAAGGTATAAAACATCCAAGATATTTGATGGGGGGAGTTGTCGCAGGCATACGTGATTATGGAAATAGAGTGGGAATACCTACTGTTGCAGGACAAGTGGCGTTCCACCCAAAATACACTGGAAATCCACTGGTAAATGTTGGGTGTGTGGGTATTGTTGAAAAAGAATTAATGATTCATAGTAAAGCTGGTGATGTTGGTGACATTTACATTCTAGCCGGAGGGCGAACAGGCAGAGATGGAATTCATGGGGTAACTTTTGCATCAAGAGATTTGGATGCAGGAGCCGATGAAGACCTTGGAGCTGTACAATTAGGAGACCCAATAACTAAAGAACCTCTAATGCATTTATGTTTAGAATTAAATGAGATGGGCTTACTAACTGGAATGAAAGACCTAGGGGGTGGGGGACTTTCATGTGTTGTCGGAGAACTTGCATTAGATGGTGGATTTGGAGCTAAAGTTAATCTTGAAAAAGTGCATCTTAAAGTCGATAATATGCCGCCTTGGGAAATTTGGGTTTCCGAATCCCAAGAAAGAATGATGTTCACTGTAACTCCTGAAAATGTGGACAAAGTCCTTGATAGGTGTAAAGCTTGGGATGTTGAGGCTGTAACTGTTGGTGAAGTAATCTCTGAAAAACGAAATATTGTAAATTATAACGGAATTGAAATTTTAAACTTGGATCTAGATTTTACAACGGGTGGACCTGTCTATAAAAGACCCTATAATTTACCGGAATATAATATTGGGGAGGCTGCACCTTTACCGAAATATCCTGATGACATTAACAACCAAATTATTAATATAATTAGTCAACCAGAAGTAGCCTCAAAAGATTGGGTAATCAGGCAATATGATCACGAAGTTAGAGGAAAAACCGTTCTAAAACCAATACAAGGACCTATTGGAAAAGAAGTGCCCGGAGATTCTTCTGTAATAAAACCTGTAGAAAATTCATGGAAAGGATTAGCGCTGACTTCTGATGTAAATCCATACCTTATGGAAGCAAATCCATATCATGGTACAATGAGTGCCGTTGAAGAGGTTTGTAGAAATTTAGCCTCAGTAGGTGCTAGAATTGATTCTCTTGCTGATTGTTTATGCTTTGGTAATCCTCGTAGACCTGATATTATGGGTCAATTCAAAGCAAGCTGCGAAGCACTTAGAGATGCTGCAATTTCTGTAGATGTTCCCTATGTATCTGGTAATGTTAGCCTATACAATGAGACTGCAGACGGAGCAATTCCTCCGACTCCAGTGTTAATGGGTATTGGATTAGTAAAAGATATTCGGAAATGTGTAACTAGTGATATGAAAAATGAAGGAACTATCTGGATTGTTGGAAAAACAAAAAATGAAATGGGAGCAAGTTTGTACTATAGAACCTTGGGGTTGGAATGCTCAAAAGTACCAACAACTAATTTTCAAACATTTATGCCTAGGATGGAACAACTAATTCAAGCAATTGAAAACGAGGAAGTTCTTGCGTGCCATGATATTTCAAATGGCGGATTAGCACTATCAATTATTGAAATGTGCATGAGTGGAGTAGGTGCTGAAATAAATTTGAACAGCGATTTAAGAGCTGATATTGAATTATTTAGTGAGTCAAATGGCAGATGGGTTGTACAGGTTGCACCTGGATTCGAATCAAAATTTAAAAGGAGATTTGACTTTGCTGAGAAAATTGGAGATGTGAAGGATAAAATAATATTTAATAAAAATGGTGATCAAATAGCAAACTTACAAATTGATAAAGTCCGAAAAGAATGGACAAATCCCATTTGGGAAAGATTGGCTTAAGCTTTTATCAGGGCCCTAAATATTTGAATATATGGCCGCCAATATAACTACAAATGCTACTGCAGGATATGTTGCCGACACCGGTTCAATAGAATCAATTTTAATTCTACTCATTTTCCTTATAGCATTTGCTTTAATTTTAGGTGAAGTTGTTGATCGTGTACTAGCTGCTTGGGGTGGGGCTGTAGGAATGCTCCTAGTTGGAACATATTACAATTCTCTTACTTGGTGTACTGGAGGTGGACATGGAGGAGAAAGTGGAGGGTGTGAAAATAACTTATTCGAAGCAATCGATTTCAATGTAATTGGACTCCTTTTAGGAATGATGGTTTTTGCAGGAATGCTAGAAATCAGTGGATTTTTCGAATTTGTAGCTATCAAAGCCACAAAACTATCGAAAGGAGATCCTTGGATGTTAGTTGTTTATCTTGGAACTTTTACAACTATTATTTCTGTATTTATTGACAATGTGACTGCATTGATTCTAATTGCTCCTGTTACATTAAAAATATGCTCAAAAATAAAAATTAGTCCAATACCTCCGCTTATTGCTTTGGCCATTTTCTCAAACACAGGAGGTGTCGCTACTTTGGTAGGAGATCCACCAAATGTTTTGATTGCTTCTTATACCAATGAAAGAGGTTTAGGATTTAGTTTTCTCAGCTTTATTGAACATCTAACTCCTCTAGCAATAATTGCATGGGCTTGTACACTGGGTTATATGTGGTACCATTACAAAGAATGGAGAGAAGTAAAACCTCAACATGTAGAAGACATATTGGAAGAAGATGAATGGACTGCTGTCAACAATGATGTTTTAATGTACCGAACTTTGGGTGCATTAGCTGTAACTGTCGTAATGTTTGCAGCTGTCGAACTTATACATTTAGATTTAGAAATTTCTGCAGTATCATTAGGAGGTGCAGGTATTGCAATGAGCATTAGTATGATGGGTGTACCAAAAGAAAAACAATTGGATATTCATGAGGTCGTACACAAAGTTGAATGGGGGGCATTAATATTCTTTGCCGGACTTTTTGTTATGGTCGGTGGTTTAGAGGCTATGGGATATTTAGAAGCTGTAGCAGACTGGATATTCGCGAATTTTGGTCCTGATGGAAATATATCAAGCGATGAAGTTGTATTAGTTATTGTTCTAATTTGGGTTTCTGCTATTGCGTCTGCAATTGTAGACAATATACCCTTTTGTGCTGCAATGCTACCTGTAATCAATCAACTAGGCGAATTAAGCGAAGAAGTAAATGTTATTCCATTATACTGGGCTCTAGCAATTGGTTGTGGTTTTGGTGGAAATGCTACACCAATTGGTTCCAGTGCAAATGTTATGACTATCGCAATTAGTGAAAGAGGCGGACACAAGATTTCTACAAAAGAATGGCTAAGTGTCGGCGTTCCTGTAATGATTATTACCTGTACTATCGGATCAATAGTAGTAGCATTATTCTACGGACATTTCACAACTGCCTAATTCGAATAATCTTTGCCACAATCTAAGCATTCGGCTTCAGACGTCAAACTAATATTGCAATCAGGACACTTTTGAAGTTCCCAGAATTTTTCAACCCAGGCGTCTACTAATTCAGGTTCATCAGCTTCCTTTGCCATTTCTAATTCGTGGCCACCTACTTTGCTCTTTTCAAAGAATTTTGTTAATGATGATATATCAAAAGCAATTCTAGACTCGGATTCTTCAATTTTTGCAGAATAGTAAGGAGCTAAGAAAACTCCTGCAATAAAAGAGGCCATGTGTGTTCCATGTCCAATACCGTCATTTGGATCTAAACCTACATACAATGTTTCCATACCAACAAAAACTAATGTAGATAGAAAGACTGGAACTCTGTGCATGAATATAGGCCCTAAAAGCATTGGAATCTCCAGTCTAGGGTATAACAGTACAAAACTACCCATTATACCAAAAACAGCCCCTGAAGCGCCAATATGGATAGTCTCTAGGCCATCTTCATTCCATATTGATATCAATCCAGTTAGCAATGAACCGATAATTCCACTTATTATGTAAATTCTTAGAAATGAACTAGAACCAATTCTATCTTCAAAAGGTACTCCTAACAATATCAGGATTAACATATTCATTAGCAAATGCATAGGCCCTCCATGCATGAACATTGCACTAATCAAAGTCAGTAACTCAAAACTTGGCGTTTCAATATATCCTGGCTGGAATCCTAAGGCCATAACCGCTTGAATCGCCATACTAGGCTTAAGCAGAAACATAATCCACCATGTGGCAAATACACTAAAGTTGATGAATACCAACGACTGTGAGACCATGAAACCATTCTGTCTACAGTAATAGACAACCAGGATTCCAACTAATATCAGAATCAAAGTTCCTAATGAAGACGCAGGTTCAGACATACTGCTGACTGGTAGCTTATCGAATTAAAGCTGACGCTGATAATTGACATGATCGGATAGGAGAAGGCGAATGCCTTCTCCCTCCTTCATTGACTTATTTCGTCTATTCTTCTTCTCTGCGAAGAGAAGCGCCGATAGATGCTACTAAGGCTGCTACGGATAGACCGATGATTCCAACTGCGAAAGATGGAGTAGATGACTTGTTCTTGACAACTGCAATAGTGCCTTCTGCGTCATTATCATCTTTTTGGTTTAGATATTCATCTTGTGTCTTAACTCCGGCCTTGACATCCTGCTCTTCTGCATCTGGGTTGATCATTGCATACATGTTCACAGTTTCAAATTCTTGAACTGTTGAACCAGGGATGTATGCTTCGTCCCAAGTTGCTGTTGCATAATACCAAGTCTGGAAAATTCCATCATTTTCCATGACAGGCTTAGGTGCCATTAGTGGTACGGTTGTTGAAGCTACTCTATTCATACGTTGAATTCCGTCTGGAGTAGAGTATGCATCACCAGTAGAGTCCATGACGTAGAAAACAACTAACACATCAGATGCGTAGTTACCTTCATTCCATGCCTTAACTGTGATGTCCAAAGGTTCTCCTTCAATTACACCTGCGCGATCAAAGGTCATTTCTCCAAGCACGAATTGTGATGGTTTAATGAACAATGTTGCTGCAACTGGTTCTCTTAGAGAATCGTCACTTCCTGTATCGTATCCATTGATTACAACATCGAATTTTCGGTTACCTGCTGGTTCCCCTGCTTCTTGGTCATAATCTGGAGCTCCGAAGCGGACTGTGATTAATGCTTCATCATCTGGACTCATATCAAATTCATGGGTCCAAGTTCCGTCTTCATTCTGTGTTGTGGTAATATCTTCAAAAGTATTACCGTTCATCAAGACATTGATTGAAATATCAAAGGCTGCACCATCATAGGATTTACCCTGAGCTTCCAATTCTGGATTCATACGGAATGTGTTGTCCACTGTACCAATATTCTTAGCGAAGTAATCAATTTCGACTGCTAAACTTGGGAATATGTCATAGGTTAATTGGCCAACATCGTCCTTCGTTAAGAAGAAACCAGTGTCAAGAGTTCTAATTACTTGAACGCCACCAATGTCAGCAGTTCCTTCAACTCCTCTTGCACGGAAGACAAATGAGTAAGCATTGTCATCTGCAGGGTTGTAGCTTAGACTGCTGTAACCGAGTTTCTTTGAATCCAAAGACATGTAGTATGGATTCCAACCATCTGATTTTCCACTCAATGAGTTTCCAACTTCTTCATGGTCTGAACCATCCATTATGCTGAATCCATTAGCATCCCATAGACCTATTGAATCTGCGTCATCTAATGAAGCTCCTTTCTTCTGAGCGTATATGCTTATTCCGCTGTCTTCAGACATCTCGAAATTAGCCCAGAATACCAGATAAGATGTGGAAGACCAAACTTCAATGTAATTTGTTCTAACTTGCTCATCTGCAGATTGTGAAGAGGTTACTGTAACTGAACCCTCCATCATTGGATGATACTTACAGTAATAATCGAACATACCAACTTCAGTGAAGGTCAATGACCAACTTTCACCTGGTGCAATATCGAAAGAATCGAATTGCGCATTCTTATCTGTTACTGTGTGAGTTATAGTATCTGAATTGGTCCATGTTACTGCAGTTCCAATCTGAACTTCCGGTGTAGCTGGACTAAAGCCAGTTGCTTGTCCTCCAATACTTACCGCTAATGTTTCAGTTGCAACACCAGTTCGATCCCAAGATACACTCATAGCTCCATCGCCAACATCTGCTGGTTCATTATCGGTTGCTACCCAGTTCTCTCCACCAGTTAATACTGGAGATCCCATGTTTGCACTCTTACCGACAATCAACATATGGCTTGCATCATTATTAGCTTTAAACAAATCAGCCAAGAGATTTCCATCAGAATCTGCCACCTTAACTCCTGCAGTGTAAAGACCAGCTGCACTCATTCCTGGGAAGTTGAAATCAATAGCTGCTGTTTCCTCACCTGCATGTGTAACAAGTGCATCATCGTAGTAAGCCATTGCTAAAGTTCCAAGAGATGTAGATGAAGACCACTTTTCGTTTCCACTCATATCATTCACGTATGCGTACGCGTAGGCTGAGTTAACTGGACCACTTGGTCCAAGGTCACCCATACCTTGATTCTTGAATGAAGTAGACATAGTAAATCCTTCACCAACTTCTAAGGTGTATGGAGATGATTCAGAAGTCATAGCTAGGTCAAAACCAAGGCCGTAAACTCCTACATTGTCAATTTCCCACATTGAAATCCAATTAGGGAAACCTCCACCGAAACGGAATCTTATCTGAACTTGATCCATGCCTTCTCCGGTATAAGCATCTAATCTACATTGTGATTCTACCCAACCACCAGAGCCCATAACAAAGGCTTGTTCATTGTAGAACGGATGTCCGTAGTATGCATAATTGTAGATACTACCTTTGTAGCCCTGACCTGATGTAACAGCTAATGAAGACCATGTTTCTCCTGCATCAGTACTGATTTCAACACGTCCACCTTCATAATAATAGCTATAAGATGCACTTTCAGATCCGTAGAAATCATATTTATGATCAAATACTAATTTAGCGGATGTAGATGTTGAAAGGTCGAATACTGGCGATACCAAACTAGAATCGTCTCCATTGTAAGGTGTACCATATGCTCCTTCACCAGCCCACCATGTTGGTGAACTACTTGCTCCAGTAGTTGATGAAGGTAGCCATTGATAACCATCCTTAGGACCTCCATCTACAGAAGAATGCCAACCACTATCATACCATCGGTCGTTGAATTCATCATTCTTCTTAGATAATGCAACCTCATCTGCAGTTGTAGAAACAACTGTAAACATAGTCTCTCTTGCTAGAGAAACGCTGTTATCTCCTGCAAACTCATCAATTCCAGAATCTGGAGTGGAACCAATCCACGTATCGAATACTACTTTGTAACTTCCCGGAACTTGGAAATGATAATCTACTCCAACAACCTTTGAAGAGCCACTTTCGAAAGCTCCACCAACGCCATCACCTGAGATATCCCAAGATTCTTCGAAGACAACTGATTCCATTCCAGTTCCTGTAAAGGATAATGAATCAATATACCAGTGTTCTCCGTCACCAGGCCATTGATAGCTGTACATTCCTACAACAAATTTCAATCTGACATCTGTCATATCAACATAGGCAGCCATATCGAACTCAGATGAAATATATTCATCTGCATCATCACTTGCGCCACCTGGGCCTGGGCATGAACCACAGTGTACGAAACCAGCTTGACCATACAATGGATTTCCATATCCTGCATAGTTGTACATAGTTCCTGGATATCCTCCACTAGGTGCGATAGCTGTCCAAGTATCACCGCCATCGGTTGATATCTGAGCTTGACCACCATTATAGGATGTATATCCTGCATAGTAATCGAAGTTGTATCTGTGTTTCATAGTCAACGTTAGATCACTAGATGCACCTGTGAAGTCGAGTGCTCCTGTTTGTACACTAGCACTACCTCCACCATAATACATCTGGAATTCTCCGCCGTCAGGTCCCCAGGAATTAGTTTCATCTCCATCACCATCATCGGTTCTGAAAACGAATCCCGGATCTCCAGCATTGTAACCCCAGTAACTACATGTGCTGTAGGTTGTGTTACAATCATCACTGGATGACCAGCCTCCTACGTTTGCGGCTGCTTCATCTGCATAGCTTTCCAAATCATCAGAACTATCGTATGTTTCCAACCCCATAGGTCCTAACTGCAACCTTACTTTTGCTGCACCTGCTGTTTGATCAACAATACCTGCGTTAATTATTGTAGCTTCTACAGGAACTGTAGCATCTATTCCTAATGGATCAGGCAATTCGAAGCCTGTCAAACCTACATTATTATTGTAGACTAGTCCAGTAACTGCGATATCATCGAAACGGAAGAAAGATTCGAAGTAGGTTGGACCTGTTGATAATGTAGACCAACCAGTTACAACTCTAATTCTAACGTCACTGTTACCACAATATTCTGTCAAATCAAATGTAGCTTTTACCCATCCCTGTGGATCAGGAGCATAAGTAAATCCAGTTGACGAACCGTAGTATGCATATCCTTTGAGACCACGTAGTGGGTTAGCATAGTATGCATAGTTGTAAATCGTCCAATACCTCAGTTCATCATTTGCATTAGGTTCTAACATATTCCATGTTTCACCGCCATCAGGTGATACTTGTACTTGATATCCGTCATACGTGTAATACGCATAATAAGATATGAACATTTGCATTTCAGCTTCAACTGGCAAAGTCAAATCTAATGGTCCAGTTGATACATAATTATCTGCTGGAAGCGTGGATGATCTTCTAAAATCACTGTCCATAGAGTATGAACCGGCATTAGAGTCACGACTGCGGACATCCCAAGTATCTCCTGAGCCGTATCTTACTTTGCCTGTTTCCCAACCGTCTGCATTACCGTCTTCAAAGTCATCTGCAAAAATTACGTACTTGACCTCTCTGAATTGAACATCGCGGTTGTTGCTCATATCCTGATCGCCACCATTATCAGCAACATTAATCAGGATAGCTAATTCGCTACCTACTTTCAAACCTTCTGCTGCTGGATTAAACTTGTTAGTTTGGAAGAAATCAACGGTTGCTGTTTCCTTAAATCCTAGACTAGCTATGGTCTGAGTTTCGTCTGCAAATGTTTCATCTGCTTCCTTTACTGTAACTACTACATCATCTAACCTAAAGTAAGAATCATAGTAGTATGTATTATCATACTGATTGAAACCTACAACCCAGCGGAATTTTATATCTGAATTACCTGTAAAGGAATCCAAATTTAGTTTCATTTCTTTCCATGGTGCTGTATGTGTATTATAGGTATATGCGTCATTTGTATTATAATACGTCCAAGTGTCTATTGATGTTGATACTGGATTTGAATATGTATTGAAAGTAGTTCCATAATATTTACCCATCGTAAAATGATCTCCATCTATATAATTCCAAGTGCTTCCGCCATCAATGGATGATTCCATGTACGCACCTTCATATCTGTAATACATCTGATATGAAATTTTGAAAGACATTGTCATTCCAATTGCATCAGAAGCATCATATGACGGTGTTTCCAAGGCTGATAAACTAGCTGGGTTTGGTCCAAGTGTTCTTGTTGGAGAGCCACTGTAGGTTCCTGATGCACTCTTTTCATGCACCCAAATTTTATCATCCCAGTTATAGAAACTGTAGTAATAATATGCATAATTACTTGCGACATAAATATCTCCATCACTAGTTACCGCAACTGCACCTTTGTAACCGTTAGCTCCAGAGTAAGAACTCCAAAGTGTACTTGTCGTTAAGGTATCGCCAGTTGTAGTTTTCTTCATACCACCATAGTATGATGAATAGTAATATCCTGTATTATACACAAATCCATCTTGAACATCCAAGTGAGAATGATATCTGCCATAAGTGTACTTTTGAGTATAGGACGATGCCGAATAGTCGCCATCATCATCTCTTTCATATTGTCTTATACGCCCATAATAATCACGGTATGCTAAGTACAAATCACCTGTGGCTTCATCAACATCGATATCTTGCGTGTAATAGTACGAGGGTACTCCACTTGCATAAGAAAAGCTACCTGCTGCACCCATATCATCTGTGTCGATAATTATTACTTTACGATAAGAAGAACTAGACATTGTTTGAAGAACAAATAATTGCCCTCCGTATTCTGTTAATGCAGTTCCATATCTTGCGCTAGCTGTATTACAACTTGGAGTTGCTGTAGTATCTGATTTTAACCACTTACAAACTTTTGTCAAATAACTGTATGTACCTGATGTTCTAGCCAAAGTGTAATAGTAATCATCATCCTCTGTAACATCAATTACATCATTAAGATAAGTGTAACTTGTTGCTATGATTGTAGTTACTTGATCGGTGCTAGGATTTAACGAAATAACATTATCTGCACCTTTATTTGCAATTAAGATATTTGTTCCATCGTAATGCATCTTGTGGTTATCATTGAACATACCACCCAGTGTTGTTGATTTACGACCTGAAGACCAAGAACCATCATCCGTGCCTTCATCTCCATAATTGTGATTTCCTTTACCATCATTCAAAGAATTAGTCCAACTAGCCACTCCTTGAATTGCTGTTTCTGTAAATCCACCATCATCATCATCGAAATCATATGTACTTTTACTTTCTTTAATTGAGAAAATTTTTGCATTTACATCAATGGTTTCTTCTGGTACTGGAGTACAAGATCCTGCTGTATCACAGTTTACACCATAATTGCCAACATTTGCTGAAATGAAATTATCATCTGCCAAAGACATAGGGTCTGGCACAATTGTTGATTTTAATCTTAGATCATTTCTTGCAGGAGGTGGTGGTGAGAATACAACTGAAGTTTCATCAGCTATTGCTGCTGGTGATCTTCTGTATACATACTCAAGACCCTGTGGGTAATCCTGAATACCTGATGTTAATTGTTCATTATCACTAGAATATCCGCCCTGTGCGTCTTCCCAATTGATTGTAATTTGATTGGATCCTTCATGTAGAATAATTTGCCAAGTCAAAGCATTAGCTGCAGCTGCGCCAGGACATTGGTAAACTGAAGGATACCATGCTCCCTGATCTTCATACTGAACTACTAATTTTCTGTTTGGGGCGTCTCCAAGAGTTGCATAGTAAACACCTGCATCGGCATTACTTGCTCTACAGAAACCACCATCAAACCATCCGCCCATGATTGCTTTGCCTAATCCGGCATAAGGCATACGGTATGAGGTCCAATAGTTAGAATAACCTGCTGAACCTAAATTGATGTATCCATTATCTCCACCGTTACCCCACGTAGTATATTCCTTTTCGTAGAATTCGAATGTGAAACCAATATCGGTTGCTGATTGTCCGCCATCTGTGCTACTCGAAATTAAAAGAGTTGCATCAGTATGACCTACCAATTCAATCCATTCGTCGGCAAAGACAGGCCCATCTGATTCGGCACTATCCTTGTATGTGTAACCAAAAGAATCACTTCCGGTTCTTGCCGATGCCTCTGGAGCGAACAGCACTAACGTGCTTGCTACCATAGACACGACGACTACAATCGCCATAAGCTTTGCAGCCCAATTTTTCTTGCTTACATTATGAGTTTTTTGCATATGTACACACCTTGGTTGAGTCCTTGTATCAATGAGACGGTGCCCATTGAAGGGTACCTACCATGACGCCATTCTAATATAAAGGTTGGCGTTTGGTTTTAGATGAAACTTCTTTTAAGGCCGAATTTTAGGAGTCGTTAATGAACATTGGCCTCTTAGCTCTCCAAGGTGCAGTATCTGAACATAAAATAAGTATGCGTAAGTTAGGAATAAATGTAATCGAAGTTAAAGAACCTAAAAGCTTGAAAGGATTAAATGCATTAATAATGCCTGGAGGAGAATCAACTACTTTAAGAAAATTACTAAAAAATTCAGGAATATGGGATTTTGTTAAAGATCATGAACTGCCTATAATGGGGACGTGCGCGGGAGCAATACTATTGGGAAAGTGTGAAAATGAAACATTTGGTAAAATGGATATTGAAATCAATCGTAATTATTATGGGAGACAAAAGGATTCTTTTGAAAGAAAGATTAGTCTAAAAAATGGAAATTATTTCGATGGAATTTTCATAAGAGCTCCAGCAATTACTTCTATTGGAACTGGAATTACGCCTATTGCATGGGATGGGGACAATATCGTTGGATGTACAGATGGGAAAAATATGGCCCTGACTTTTCATCCTGAACTAACAAATGACGTAAGATTTCATAAAATTTGGGTTGAGGGTTTAAAATGAAAGATCCAAAAGGAAGAAAAACTATTGGTTTTGAAAAACATATATTTGTTTGTGAAAATACAAGAATTAATCACCCAAGAGGATGCTGCAAAGATAAAGGTAGTACAGAAATGCGGTTAATGTTTAAGAATGAAATTGAAAGACAAAAATTGAAGGGTAAAGTACGTGCAAATAGTGCAGGATGCCTTGATTTTTGTGAACAAGGACCTACTATAGTTGTATATCCTGAAGGTACATGGTATAGAATTGAAAATCCTGAAAAAGATATTAAAGATATTGTTAAATTACATTGTAAAGAAAATAAAATAGTTGAAAGATGTAAAATTCAACTTGAATAAATGGTGCGGGGGGAGGGATTCGAACCCACGTACCACTAAGGATCGGATTTTGAGTCCGACGCAATTGGCCAGACTATGCGACCCCCGCACTTTATTTCCACTAACGTAGCGCTATTTTAGGATTATTTGAAACGTTCTTGTGATTGCCAAATGGCTCCTATCAAATGACGGATAATTCTAGCCGCAAGTGCGGATGTATTGCCATTATCATATGGTGGGCAAACTTCAACACAATCAAAACCAACTATTCTGTCAGAGAAAAAATTAATAGTTTGTAAAACCTCGTAAGGAGTCATACCAAATGGTTCTGGCGTTCCAACTCCTGGTGCAAATGCAGGATCTATAGCATCCATATCTAAGCTCAGGTAAACTGGACCATCCATTTCATCAATTATATCAACTAAATATTCTCTTAATTCAGTCCATCCTGATTCTATAAACTTTAATCCTATAGTTCGAGCCTCAGATATCTCTGATTGGGAAACTGAACGAATGCCTACTGATCTTACTTTATCTAAACCAACAATCTCAGTAAGGCGGCGTGTAACTGTTGCATGTGAATTTGCGTTACCTTCGTATTCTGGTCTGAAATCTAAATGTGCATCCAATATTACAACTCCTAAATTTGGATATTTAGATTGAACTGCACGTACTGCTGCAGGCGTCATTGAATGTTCCCCACCAATCCCAATTGGGAATTTGTTTGAATTTACAATTTTAGAAACTAATTCTTCTAATTCAGATTCATTTTTATCTTGATTATCTGTAATTTCTAAATTTCCCCAATCATTAGCTGAAACATCACACAAATCAATACCCAATTCCATCAAATATGTTTCAAAATTATAGCTATGTTTGCGTATTTCGTCAGGAGCTTCTGAAGTTCCCTTTCTGAAACAAGCTGTCCCATCAAATGGATAACCATAGAATACAAACTTAGCATCATTAAAAGATGCTTCTGCGTCTGCAAAGAATTCTGTCACGTTAGTCTGTTACCAAAACTCTGCCCATAGCAGAGAGGTAAACAATTTCATTTCCAGGTTCCATATTTCCATGAAAATTATCTGGAATATCTGCCAATGGTACATTGAATGTATTGTAATCCTCTAAATCCATCATCTGGACTTCAGAACCTAAATTAGCTAAAATCTGCGCCTTACGGCGATCTACTTGAGGGACGTGGACCTTATGTTTTACAGGATGTACCAAGGATCTTTTTTGTCCATCAAAAAGACCAATAGCAACCATACGAGCTTTAGCTTCACCGTGTTTTCCTGGTTTAGATGTCACATATTCAACCAATTTACATGGTTCATCGTCAATTACGATATACCTGCCGACTTTCAGAGTTCTAATTTCTTGTATTGATGTTTGGCTCATACTATCACCATTCTAATTCGCGCCATTTGTCATCTGACAAATACCCATAAAGAGTATTTCTGCCTGAAATATTACGGCGCATTCTATTGAATAAATCCACGGCTATTTCTAATGATTCCTCGCCTGTGTCTTCATGCAAAGCTTCTAATTTTTCAATTAACTGTTCCACTGTAATCATGGGACTCAAGTTCTCATTAAGCCAGCGGTAGATAATTCTTCCTTTATGTTTCTGACTGCATTTTTTATGTCATTTACTTCTCTTGCACCGACACAAACCATCTTTCCACTACCAAACAGAAGTAAAACAACCTTAGGATCGTCCATTCTGTAAACTAAACCAGGGAAAGCTTCAGGCTCATATTCGACATTTTCAAAACCAAGAGACATTGCAATTTGAATCAAATTCAAAGTTGATTCTAAATTCGTTGTTGCAACGATATTCTGAATTACTATGTCTGGTTCATCCTTTACAGGCATATCCAAAACTCTAAGTTCATCTACAACTTTGTTAATTGCAACATGAACATCTGGAATTGAACGTGCGCCAGTACAAACTACTTTACCACTTCTAAATATCAAAACTGCAGTTTTTGGTTCTGCTAATTTGTAAATTAGTCCTGGAAATCTATCCTGATCATATTCTGCTCCTTCTAACTGAAAAGCGATATCTTGTAGCATCAATTCTTTACCAATTGATGCACTAGCTACAACATTTACGACTATTATTTCTGCCATGTAAAACTCCTCCGGGGAGAACTTAGTATATAAAGTGTCTATTTAAAGGTTTAAATACTGCGCCTCTAAAAAAGAATTATTTTAATAAAGAAAGAATTTCTTCAGGATTATCAGTTCCAAATACATAGCATATTCCACTTACTGTTTCAATTTCTATTCCTTTCTGAAGCCATACAAGATAGCCGCGTTTCCATTTGCCATCTTTTTTACCGATTCGCCACCCAAGTCCGCCGAATTCTCGTATTGGATGATATGGCGTCTCGTCAAATGATTTTATTTCACTTGGTTGAAGTTTCTTATTCCAAGCTGGAAAACCAAATTGTATTGTTTTATCATCAAAGATTTTAATAGAATAAAAAGCCATATTGTAAGTTGCAAAAATTCCAAAAAATAATCCAATTAAAGGTAAGAATATGAGATACCCTATGAACTCACTCACAGTGTATACAAGAAAAAAAACTATACCAATAAAAAACAAAACAAACAACAATGCCCAAAATGTTACTTTTTTTTCCTCATAGATTACTGTTTGAGGATAATATGTTGTCATAACTTTTGAATCTACTGGGCCATATTAACCTTTTTTATCATGGTTGTATCCCATTAAATTCCAATGGAAAAATATGCGGCCTCTATAGAAGATGTTCGTTCTGCTGCTGAACGCATAAGAGGAGTCGGTCACAGAACTCCTGTACTAACTAGTAAAACTTTAGATCAATTAACTGGACGTAAACTTTTCTTCAAATGTGAGAACTTTCAGAAAGTTGGCGCATTCAAATTCA
>CAZYZI010000002.1:0-1458 GCA_964651915.1 uncultured archaeon
ACAAATGGCCTTTGGATTTAGTCGTGATGATACTGGAGGATTTATGCCTGCATATCTTGAACAAGGATTGCTACCTGAAGATCCTTTTGCAAGTCTTGACGAAGGTGTTTGTGAATTAGTAAAAATGGGAATTGAAAAAGGAAGAAAAACAAAAAAGAACTTGAAAGTTGGAATATGTGGTGAACATGGTGGAGAACCAAAATCAGTTCATTTCTGTCATGGAGTAGGCATGGATTATGTTTCTTGTTCACCATTTAGAGTTCCTATTGCTAGATTATCTGCAGCACAAGCGGTATTGAATGAAGAATAGTGCAAAATTATTACTGGAATTGAGTGTAGGTCTAGGATTCTTAACCCTAATTATCACATATATTATTTCAACGACTAGTGGGAGAGTTGCATCTTTTATTCCTATAATTTCCGAAATGCCGTTCAATGAACCTGAATCAACTATTTTTGGTACTGGCCTAGGAATTAGCATTTTCAGCTTTCTAATTTTAGCTCAAGTTTTCCACCGACTTTTCGAACCCTTAGCAAAGGAAATTGGAAATGGATATGAACATTGGAATGATATGATTCGTATCTTGGCAACCTTAGGTGCTGTTTGTGGAGTTATTACTGTAAATTTCCATTGGAATATTTATCCTGTTTTACATGGAGTTACTGCATTTATTCTATTCACTTCATTTCTGATATGGGGAACCTTTGCATATATTTTATTAGAAAAATCAGGAAAGGGAAATGATATTCGGAAATATGCAGTTTATGCAGGATGGCTTTTCTATATTCTAATGATTATTTTCAGTGTGATGGACAACCTAGATTTAAGAGAAAAAGAAGATGATTTTTTCTATAGAATGGATAACCCGCCTACTGTAGATACAGAAAGATCTATGTATCTCAATATGACTGCATTTTGTGAATGGGCAATGGTATTCTCGTTCTACACTGGTGCCTTAACATATAGAAAAGAATTAGAAGGAAAACGGATCTAAAAGAAAAAATATGAGCTTTGGTTCAGACTGGAATTACACTATCTGTAAAGAATGTGGTAGTAGACAATCTAAACAAGAAGGAGGCATCTATGACGATTCAAAACAGAAAGTGATGATTTTTGTTTGTCCTAAGTGTGGAAGAAAATGCCCAGATTGTGGTGGGATACAAGAATGGGAGGAAATGCATGAGGTGTTCATAGGCCAAGGCTCTGTTGGATTTACTTGGATATGCACTGAATGTGGGGCAGCAGAGTACAACAAAGAAATGACAGAAGTAAGAGAATGGAGAGATTATGAACCGCCAAGAGGGGTGGTTTTTTTATTGAAAGGGATATTTAATTTTGTAAAGTTTTTGCCACTCCTTTTAGGATTAGTATTTTTGTTAATACCTTTCTTTTTTGGTTATCATCTATTTTATGGAGACTGGAAAAATGAAGATGCGTGGAATATTCTTGCAGGAAT
Source organism: uncultured archaeon (assembly GCA_964651915.1). Lineage (GTDB taxonomy): Archaea > Thermoplasmatota > Poseidoniia > MGIII > CG-Epi1 > CG-Epi1. The sequence goes on from CAZYZI010000002.1 coordinate 1,458, forward strand.
G
>CAZYZI010000002.1:1558-59809 GCA_964651915.1 uncultured archaeon
TCTATTTTATGGAGACTGGAAAAATGAAGATGCGTGGAATATTCTTGCAGGAATGAGTTTATTCTTGGGTGGGCTCTCGGCAACTGTTGGATTAGCCATAATTAAAAAATGGCTTGGCTATAATTAAAAAGTTAAAAGTTTAATATTGGCCTCGTATTGACAGTATACTTGTCATCAGTCGATCAAGAATTGTTATACGCTATTCGTGCTATAGAAGTTCTACTTGAATCTGGTGTTGGTGTTGCTGAAGCCATGAAACATGTTGCCGATGAAGATTACGGTGATTTGAGTGGTGTTTTCAAACAAATTTTTAGAGATACAGATAGTGGAAGAGCATTTGGTGATTCCATTCGTACTCAATCTAGAAAGACTGATTCTGCAGGCTTGAGAAGAGTTCTTACAACTCTGGTAATGTCTGTCGAAGAAGATACAAATGTAATTGACCGATTAAGATCTATAGCTGAAAAAGAAGCCAGAGATAGAAGAGTAGAATTAGATGGATTCATAGAAAGTTTATCTGGTGCATCTGAGCAATTTATGATTGTTTCTATGCTTCTACCAATTATTGTTGTGATTGGTGCCGTTATTAGTGGAATTATGGATAATGAAGCTGCTGCTGCCTTCGGAGGCGGAATGACTATGCCTGCATGGTGTGCTCCTGTTGCATTTATTGTAACGGGAATTTTGTTAGCAGGACTAATTACATCTACGAAATCAAAGGAGCCAGGTGTTTAGAATGATTGACGTATTAGAAGACAATCTTGGTGTTGATGGTATTGGAGGTACTGCTCTCCTGATATGGTTGGCTATGGGAGTTTTAGGGCTCATTGGCAGTATGATTTATATTCCTCAAAAAAGAAAACAAGAACGTATCACTGAATTGGAAAATTCTTGGCCTGATGTTCTAGCTGACTTAGCTGAAGAATTGAGGGCTGGAATGGGTGTTGAATCTGCTCTAGATGCTATAGCAAACGGTAGAGATGATAGAATGGGAATTATGCTCAGAGAGGCTGTAAGTGACATGAGAGATAATGGTTTTGGAAAGGCAATGGAAACATTTGCAAAAAAGAGCGAATCACCAATGATTTCAAGAATAGTAAGTATCCTAAATGTAGCTCTAGCCTCATCAGGCAGTATAGCTACAACACTCGAAAAAATTTCTGACGAATTCTGGGAAATTTATATGCTCAAAAAAGAAAGGTTAATGAAAACTCAAAGTAATGCAAATTTCATACTTTGGTTTGGTTCAATTGCCTGTCCTGTAATACTTGGAGCAATCGTAGCAATTTTTGGAGGAGATATTAGTGCTGGCTCAACTACACTCAGCTTTGATATGAGTGGACTCAATAGTTCTTTATTCTTCTACATGGTTGTTATGGGTACCAGTAGTGTATGGATGGAATCTGTTATACTACAAAAAACTAAAACTGCAATCTGGAGAACTCCAATATTTGTATTTTATTCATTAACTGCACTTATACTATCACTACAAATTAATCTATAAACATGGAACAAGGCCGAATTATCGAAAAATATGCTACCGCCAACATCGTGGAAAGACCCGGTGCTGAGCGCCACCTTTATCAAGTGACAAAGGCAACAAAATCACCAGATTATGGTGCACTAAAACCTCTACTAGATGATGATAATTTAGAAGAAATTATGTACAACCATCCAGACAAAGCAATTATGGTTGCTCATAGAAAACATGGAATGTGTGTTACAAACGTAAAAATGAGTAGTGCTGAAGCTACTGCAATTATTCAAAAAGTAGGGAAGTATGTTGGAAGAAAAGTTGGTCCTGGAAATTTGTTGTTAGATGGTCGATTACCTGATGGCAGTCGTGTAAATGCAACAATTCCTCCTGTTTCTCCAAATGGTCCAACTATGACTATCAGAAAACAGATGAGTGATCCATTAACTGTTGTAGATTTGATGAAATTTGGAACTATACCTCCTAGATTAGCTTCATTGTTTTGGATGTTTGGTGATGGTATGGGTGCTGCTCCTTGTAATATTCTAGTTGCTGGAGGAACGGGATCTGGAAAAACAACAACTTTGAATGTTATTAGTTCATTTATTCCTTCAAAAGATCGACTTATCACTATTGAAGATGTAGCTGAAGTTCAACTTATACATGAACACCACGTTCAACTTGAAACCTTTAATTCAACAAAACCTGAAGAACCTGCTGTAGGCATGGATTCATTGTTGAAAAATACACTACGTATGAGGCCTGATAGAATTATTGTAGGTGAAGTAAGAGGTCCTGAAGCAAAGACTTTGTTCACGGCTATGAATACTGGACACGATGGATGTTTTGGTACTGTTCACGCAAATACAGCACAAGAAACTGTTTCAAGATTAATCAATCCTCCTATGGAAGTACCACCTATCATGATGAATGCATTACATCTAATTGTTATGCAAAGTCGTATCGCTGTTGGTGGAAAACAAGTTAGAACTATAACTGAAGTCTCTGAATTGGCAGGTCTAGAAGGAGACAAACCTCGATTAAACACACTATTCAAGTGGAATGGACAAACAAACAAATTAGAAGAAACTGGAGTCCCAAGTAAATTAAGAGAAAAAATCTCAAAGGCTGCAGGAGTTTCACCAAGGCAATTTGATGAAATGGCTCAAAACAGACAGAAGATTCTAGAGTCCATGGTGCAAAGAGGAATAACTGACATCAATCAGGTCAGTACAGTTATCCAAAACTACTACGCCAAGATGTAGACTTTATGGTAAGCACTTATTCTGAAGCTGGAGTAGATATTGATGCCAGTGAAAAGGCAACTGAAGCTCTAATTGCTCAAATTAAAAATGTTGGCAGAAAAGGTGATGGTGAAGCAATAAAATTAGATAATGGATTTGCTGGATTAGTTAAACTTGGAGATGGTGCACTAGCAATGTGTACCGATGGAGTAGGCAGCAAATTGTTGCTGGCTGAAGAAATGGATTCTCTTCACACTGTTGGAATCGACTGTGTAGCAATGAACACTAATGATCTAATCTGTGTAGGAGCTGAGCCACTAAGTTTTGTTGATTACGTAGCACTAGACAAACCTGATGAAGAATTAATGGCTAAACTTGGAAAGGGATTAGCAGAAGGATGTAAGCAGTCTAACTGTACCTTATCAGGAGGAGAAACTGCTATTCTTCCAGAATTAGTTCATGGTTTTGATATTGCAGGAACTTCTGTAGGATACGTAAAACAAGACGAAATTATTGATGGTACAAAAATATCTGAAGGAGATGTTTTGATTGGGTTGAAATCAAGTGGACCACATTCTAATGGATATACATTGATTAGAAAATTATTCAACGGAGATAAAGAAATTGGAAAACAACTCGTTGAGCCTACCCGAATTTATGTCAAAGAGATAATGAATTTGATTAAGCAAGTCGAAGTTCATGGAATCGCTCATATTACTGGAGGGGGATTGGACAATATTAGTCGAATAAATGATAATTTTCAGTATGTAATTGACAAACCTTTGCCTGTGCCTTCCGTATTTGATTGGTTACAACAAAGAGGGGATGTTGAAAATAATGAGATGTATCGAACATTCAATATGGGAATGGGAATGATTATTGTAGTTGACAAAGATGATGCCGAAAAATCAGTATCACTTCTTGGAGAATATGCACAAATTATTGGTTCAGTTAAAAACGGAAAAGGTGTACTGCATAATGCAATAGATTAATTCTTAGATCTTAGATAATTCAATGCCGAACCTGACTTGAACCATTCTACCTGCAAATCATCCATACTATGATTACAAACGAAAGTATCCATAGTTCCATCACGGTGTTTTGCTTCCACAGTGACCTTAGAATTAGGTCCTAGTTCATCAGTTCCTTTGATTGTTAATCTGTCATCTACTCTCAATAAATCCCAAGATGCTTCATCTGCAAAAGTAAGAGGTAAGACTCCTTGTTTCTTCAGATTAGTCTCTGCAATACGCGCCATACTTCTTGCAATTACAACTTTACAACCCAAAAATCTAGGAGACATTGCTGCATGTTCTCTACTACTTCCTTCCCCATAATTCACATCTGCAACTACGGCCCAACCTTGTCCATTCTCATGATAATTACGTGCAACCTTAGGCAATTTACCCTTAGTTCCATCAAGTTGATTGATTGCTGTACCTTGTTCTCCTGTAAAAGAATTATGAGCTCCAATGTAACAATTATCTGAAATATTATCCAAATGACCTCGAAATTGTAGCCAAATACCTGCTGGAGAAATGTGATCTGTAGTACATTTACCTTTGACTTTAACAAGAAGGGGAAGGTTAGTTAATTCATCCTTAGTAATTGCATTGAAAGGTTCTAATAATTGCAAGCGTCGACTTGTTGAAGAAACATCCAAATCAACATCTCCTTCTGTTGGAGCGACAAAACCTACTAAACTAGATTCGAAACCTTTAGAAGGTAATTCTGAACCAGTAGGAGCTTCCAAAGAAAATTCAGAACCGTCTGCTGCTGTTAGCTTATCTTTTTGAGGATTGAAATCAAGACTACCTGCAAGAGCCATTGCAGTAACTATCTCTGGACTTGTCAAAAACGATAAAGTTTCATGATTACCATCATTGCGTCCACTAAAATTTCTATTATAAGAAGACACAATCGAATTAACTTCGCCCTTGGAATCTTCACGTTTCCATTGGCCTATACATGGGCCACAAGCATTTGCCAAAACAACTCCACCAATATCGTCAAGAAGTTGCATTTGACCATCTCTACGAATTGTTTGGTCGATGGTATCTGAACCTGGCGTAACCATGAATTGAACTTTAGATTTGATTCCTGCTTCTTTAGCCTGTCTTGCGACTGAAGCTGCTCTTTCCATGTCTTCATAAGATGAATTTGTGCAAGAACCAATCAAAGCTGCCTGAATTTCTGTTGGCCAACCCTTGTCTTTAGCCTCTTGCCCTAATTCAGAAACTGAACGTGCTAAATCAGGTGTATGAGGGCCAACAATCATTGGTTCTAATTCGGAAAGATTAATTTCAATTATTCTATCATAAAATTTTTCTGGATTATCCAAAACTTCTGGATCTGCAACTAATAACGATGAATGTTGATTTGCTAAGTCAGAAACTGCTGAACGTCCTGTAGCATCCAAATATCTCGACATGCTAGCATCAAATGGAAATAATGAAGTAGTTGCTCCAACTTCAGCCCCCATGTTACAAATTGTTCCTTTACCAGTACATGAAATAGAAGAAGTTCCTGGACCAAAATATTCGACGATATGACTGGTACCGCCTTTGACCGTTAATTCTTCACACACTTTCAAAATAACATCTTTAGGAGAAGACCATCCAGATAATTCACCTGTAAGATGAACTCCAATAACGCCAGGCCATCGTATTGTAAATGGCAATCCTGCCATAACTTCCATGGCATCAGCTCCACCAACTCCAATTGCTACCATTCCTAATCCTCCTGCGTTAGGTGTATGAGAATCTGTACCAATCATCATACCTCCTGGAAATGCATAATTTTCAAGAACGACTTGGTGAATAATGCCTGCACCAGGCTCCCAGAATCCTACTCCATATTTTGCTGAAGCGGATTTTAGAAAAGAAAAAACTTCTGAACTTTCTTTGTTTGCATCTGCTAAATCACTATCTCTACCAACTCTAGCCTGAATCAAATGATCACAGTGAACTGTAGAAGGAACTGCAACCTCAGAACGGCCGGTTAATGCAAATTGAAGAAGAGCCATTTGTGCTGTAGCATCCTGCATTGCTACTCTATCTGGTTGAAGCTCAACATATGACTTGCCACGTTTTGGAACTTCATCTAAATTTATTAAATGCCCGAAAAGAATTTTTTCTGCTAAAGTCAAAGAGCGATTCAAATTTTGTCTAGCTAAATCGTGCTTCGCAGACATTTGAGCGTATAACTTTTCTATTTGCGTCAAATCAAGCATTATTTTTCACGAACAAACGTTCTAATTATAGATTTTCATCCTCATCCTCTATAACAACAGCCATTGCATAAAATATAACGGCTAAAACCCAAAAAAGAAATGAACACGGAATGCGTAATGAGCGTCCTGACGCTGGAACAATATAATCTTCACTGCCCCACATTATGATTCCACCTGCAAAAATGCAGACAACTGCTAAAACATATGATAACAATTCACTAAAATCCATTACCAAGAATCCCAAACTGTTTTTCGTGCCATTTCAACTGAATAAAATGTGTTGTATATCAAAGATTTTTTCCAACCACTTGGATTAATTTCTTCCCAATCTACTTCATCTCCTTCCTTAACATTCCTCATACCATGCTCAAAAGCCCGATTTCCTAACATAGCAAAAATTCCTCTTCGTGCAATATCTGCCTTTTTCCTTTCTCGAAATTGCTCTTTCCACATTTTGTCATAATCCTGATTATTGGAAAGTGCTCGCTGAGCTAATACGCCTGATTCGACGGCATAATTCATTCCAAATCCTCTCCAAGGATCTTGAAAACCAGCTGCCTCTCCTGTATAGTAAACTCCATCTTTTATAGCTGTTTTAGGAAAGTCAACACCTCCTTGACCGCCAACTGTTCCTGTCGGTTTTGCACCATCGATAATATTTTTCAAAACTGGCCTTTCATCAACTGCTTTATACAGTAATTTTTTTACACTTTTAGCATAAGGTTTAGAGCAACAATTCATCACTTTGATAGTATCTTTATCCATTGGAATTATGTACAGATACCAGCCTCTGGGTGAATATTTTTCATCATGCATATACAAAAATTGATCCCTAGGGAAATCTGAATTTTCATAGTATGCTCCAAAGGCAGCCATATCTGTACGATAAGAACCTGTAGCCATTATGTCTCCAGCTTTTGCTTTAGGACGGGATTTGAAATGGAAATCTACTCCCAAATCTTTAGCTTCATTAGCTAATCCTCTTTCAAGTGAATTTTCACCCCCTCTCAGAATCAAAGGTAATGGCTCTTTCAATGAAATTGTAAAATCCCTTTTCTGTGTACAACACACAAATTTCTTTGCATCTTTAAAAGTAAATTTAGGATTCAAACCCCAACGATTCAAGTAAGAAGTTGCATCTGCTTCAGAAGATGGTGTAGATGGGCTTTCTTTGAGAAGAACTTGATAATTAGGATGAAATTGCATGCCAATATCTTCTCTAGCTTCATGAATCTCAACTTTTTCATCATTCTTAGCAAAATTAATGGCTGCTGCTAATCCAGATAAGCCTCCGCCAATAATTTTTCTAGTTTCTGAAACCATGTTTTTTCCAATTAGAATAGGTGGTATTAACCTGTTTTCAACGCTGCATTAACTACGTTTGACATTAACATCACAACAGTCATAGGACCAACACCACCAGGTACTGGTGTTAATTGTCCTGCAACTTCCTTGACATCTAGAGAAGTATCCCCAACCAATCCATTTTCAGTCCTATTGACTCCAACATCAATCACAACAGCTCCTGGTTTTACCATAGATGAGGTAATTGTATTAGGATAACCAACTGCAGCAATTAGTATGTCTGCTTCTCTACAATGTTTTCCAATATCTGGTGTTCTACTGTGGCAGACTGTGACAGTCGCATCAACTCCTTTTTGAGAAAGAAGGAGAGCTAATGGTTTACCAACTATAGTGCTACGTCCAACAATAACAACATGTTTTCCTTTAGGATCGTTACCAGATCTGTAAAGCATCTCAACAATACCTGCTGGAGTACATGGTTTCATTCCTGATTTGCCCTGAACTATATTTCCTAAATTTACTGAATGAAAACCATCCACGTCGTTTTCTGGCTCAATTAAATCTAATACTGCATCTAAGCCTTTTGGCAATGGAAGCTGAATTATTACACCATCTTCTGTTTTGTTCAAATCAATTACTAACTTTTCCAAATCAGGTTTAGAAATATCTTCAGAAAGATGATGGTGTGTGATTTCAATGCCAACTCTTTTGGCTGCATTTGATTTAGCTCTTATGTAAGAAGTAGAAGCTGGATCCTCGCCCACTTGAACTACTGAAAGTCTGGGAACTTTATTCATCTTGGATATTTTTAGTTTCAATTCAGCTTCTATTTCTGCAGCTATTTTCTTACCATCAATTAACTTCGCGCTCATTCTAAATCCTCTAATTTGTATAATTCAACATCAATGCGAGGGCCATCACCTTGGGCTGCTATTCTTTTTCTAACTACTAATTCGGATATTTGACCATCATCATGGTACAAAACACCACTCAATCCATCTTTAACGGACTTTGCTATATTATCAGCATCAGGTCTCTTAGCATGATGCTCTTCAGGCCTAGGTGTTTTGACTCGCCATTTACTTTTAGGACAAGGAAAATAGGCGAAAATTTCCATTCCTAAAGGGCCTTCGAATAAACCTTCAATCCCAGCTTCTTCTCTTGCCCTTTGTGCAATATAGGCTATATCTGCTTTGTAAACCTTACTTGGTTTTGGATCTGTAGCAACAACAAAATTTCCCTTTCTATAAAATCTAGGACGACCTTGAGCAACGGGTTTTCCTGGTAAAGTAAACTTAATTCGCACAATTACCTATGAGGGGGGGACAAAAGTGTATTTGGCCAACATATTATTTTAATTAGTAGCATGAGAGCAGGCAATTGTGCGAGTTGCTGTCCTCCATGAAGATAGATGCCAACCAAAGAAATGTCAGAATGAATGCTATAATTTCTGTCCTCCTGTTAGAAATGGGATTGAAGTAATAACATGGAGAAAAGACAACAAACCAATTGTTTCAGAACCATTATGCATAGGTTGCGGAATATGTGTACACAAATGCCCACATGATGCTTTGACTATTGTAAATTTACCTGATGAAAAAGAAAAAGATACAATACACCGATATGGTATGAATGAATTCAGACTATTTGGACTCCCTGCACCTGAAGAAGGAAATGTTATTGGAATATTAGGAGCAAACGGAACTGGAAAAACGACTGCAATTTCTTTACTAGCTGGTGAAATTATTCCCAATTTAGGTGAATGGGAAGAAGAAGGTGAATGGGAAAATGTAATTGATTATTATTCTGGAACTGATATTCAAAAACATTTCATAGGTGTAGCAGATGAAAAAATAAGAGTCGCCCTAAAGCCTCAGTATGTTGATAGAATTCCTAAAATGTTTGATGGAACATTAAGAGAATTGTTAGAGAATGTAGCATCAACTGAGAAAGTTAATGAATTTGCTGAAAAAATAAATATTACTAGTTTAGATAAGAAAGTAAGTAAAATTTCAGGAGGTGAATTGCAAAAAGGTGCAATTGCAGCTACACTTCTCAAAGAAGCGGATCTTTACTTCTTTGATGAGCCTTCATCTTATCTTGATATTGAACAGCGAATTTTAATGGCAAAAATGATCTCTGACCTAGGAGAAACAAAGAGCGTTATTGTAATTGAGCACGATTTAGCTATTCTGGATTTTGTAACAAATAATATTCATATAATGTATGGAAGTCCAAACGCATATGGTATAGTTTCACAAAAATTAGCTGTAAGAAATGCAATCAATACTTACTTGGATGGATATATTCAGGAATCTAATGTAAGAATAAGAGATAATGCTATCAAATTCCTAAAACACCCTCCAAGAACTGGATGGGATGGAATAGGATTAGTCAAATGGCCTAAACTATCAAAAAAATTAGGTGATTTTAATTTAAGTGCTAAAGCTGGTGAAATCTTGAGTGGCCAAGTTTTAGGAGTTGTGGGTGGTAATGCTACAGGTAAAACTACTTTTGTCAAAATGTTAGCTGGAGCTTTAGAGCCTGATGAAGGTGAAATTGAAAGTGAAATAACTGTTTCTTACAAACCTCAATATATTGAAGTTCAAGAGGATGTTATTGTTGGAGATATGCTAAAATCTGTAGAAGGGTTCGATGAACATATTCTAGACACTGAATTGAATGGCCCATTGAATTTAGAACCATTGATGGAAAGACAATTAGACACCCTATCTGGAGGTGAATTGCAAAGAGTTGCTGTAGCTGAATGCCTACTGAGAGATGCTGATTTGTATCTACTAGATGAACCTTCAGCATACCTTGATGCAAATCAGAGAATGATTACTGCAAAGACCATAAGGCGCTCAATGGAACAAAGAGGGAAATCTGCATTAGTTGTTGATCACGATGTATATTTCATTGATTATATTTCAGATGGATTGCTATGCTTTGGTGGAATACCAAGTAAAGAAGGTAAGGCTGAAGGGCCATATAACATGAGAAAAGGAATGAATGTCTTTTTAGAAAGAGTAGGTGTAACTTTCAGAAGAGATAAAAATACACATCGACCGAGGATAAATAAGCCTGATTCAAGGCTTGATAGAGAACAGAAAAGTAAGAAAGAATTTTACTATTCGAGCTAAAGATTAAATTTAATTGAGGGGTTCAATAGCCATCCGTGCTTCAAAAGTCTTTAGAGTATATTGTTCAAGGTTATACGAACATAATCATGAAGAGGCCTGTGCTAACGATAGCTATTCTTTCCTTGATTACTATAGTGCTAACAAAAGCCGCTATGACCTTTGAAGAAAATATGACTCGGGATATAGAGGTCTACCTCCCTGAAGGTGAAGAGTCTACAGAAATTTTAATCGAAGTTAGAGAAGACTGGGCTACTGATTTAATTATTTTATATATTGAAACGCCTAATGCACAAGATCCCAATTTTTACAATGATCCTGTAATGGATAATATTACCTATGTTCCAACTCTAAAAGAAATTTCATTACTAGAAAGAACTATTGATCCTTATGGGCAAAATGTAGATCAAGAAAACCAATGGCAAGCTGATAGAGGAGAAAAAGATGATATTATTTTTACATTAAGCATTTCGACCTTAATAAAAGAATTTAATTCAACTAATGCAAGATTCATAGAGGCTAGTGAAGGAAAAATATTTGGTGGGCTTAGTATAGAAGAAAGTGATGATGATACTGTTAATGAAACTGGAACTTATGCAATACCAAGTGATCAAGAAAGAGTAGATCAGATATTTTCAAGTACTTCATCTTCACTGCAAAATTTTGCAATTGATACAAATGATGATGGAATAATTGATACTGCTGTAATTCTTTTTGCTTTGAAGGCCTCTGATGAGAATAATGATGAAGTGCAAAAACAAAAGATTATTGAGATTCAGAATCATATAGATGAAAGAATCAATCCAAAGACAACTATGACTCAAACGGGATTAGTTGTTGTTCTTCATGAAGTTACTGACCGATTATATGATGATTTACTAACAATGTTACCAATGTCTCTTGGGATTGTTTTAGGATTAATGATTATTTTTCACAGAAATTGGCTTGCTATACCTGTAGTATTAGTTCCTATCTTTTGTGCATTGATATGGACTCTTGGCATAGTAAATCTTTCTGGAGTTGTGCTAACGCCAATGATTGTTGCAGCAGGCCCGATATTAGTTGGAATAGGTGTAGACTATGGGCTACATGTTGCTAATAGAATTGTCGAATTTAAGAATGAAGGAAGAGATATGCCTAGAGCAACATATCTTGCACTACTAACAACCGGTAAAGCAACCTTGTTATGCGCTATAACAGACTCTATTGGTTTCTCAGCTTTGTTCATTTCACCAATAGTTCCGATGAGAACAGTGGGTTTTACTATGATTGTAGGGGTGATTTGTGCATTCTTTTTGACTGTCAGTATGACGCCTGCAATAATGAAATTAACTGATTATTCAAGACATAAAAATGAAGGTTGGACAAGTATTGCCATTCTTTCTACAAAACAATGGAAAGCTATTCTTCTAGTTGTTCTCCTGACAACCGCCTATTCAATTGCAAGAATTTCTGTAATGGACCAGAATATTACAGGGAGTGAATCTGCGCCTGAAGATATTGATTCTATCAAAAAATTAAGTGAATATTCAGAAAAATTTGAAGCTGGACAAACAGGGATTTTACTAATTAATAACGAATCTGCAAGAGAAAAACCTGCTGCAAAAGATTTAGATGTTCTTGATATTATGAATTGGACGCAGGGTGAAATAAATAATTTAACTATAGAAAATAGAAATACTGGAGACATAATCAATGCGTCTGCATTCTCAATAGTAGATTTCTTCAAATCTGCCCACATAACTATAACTATAGATAATGTAGATGGAGAAGTATTTTTTGAATTTGATGGGAGTTTTTGGGATTTTCTCCACAGTGATTTCTTTGGTGATGATTATGTGTGGGTTGACCTAAATCCAATTTACAGCAGGGAAAATCTGAGAGCTGACATGATTGATGTTTTCTATGAATCATTCACAGATGAAATGCGTGCTATGCTCTTAACTGATGAATATGATAAAGCCCTAATCTACGTAAGTATGCCTTACATCAATATAGATGATACAACTATTCTTGTGAATGATATTGATAAAATAGCAGAGGTTAGAAACCGCCAAATGTCATTTGAAAATGCTCAAATGTCTCAATTAACTGGAGGGCCTCCAGTAACTATCGCAATTAATGAAGGAATACAAGAAACACAATTTGATACGATAAAATTGAGCTTACTTTTAGTTTTAATTGCTATGATTTGTATATTTTGGTCGGTGAAATATGGATTTATTACCTTCTTACCAATTCTACTAGTCATTCTGTGGTATCCGGCGACTGTCGATGCAGGCGGTACAAATCTGAATATTTTTACAGCAATGGTTGGTACTATAATCATAGGTATTGGAATTGATAATTCTATCCAAATTACTGAAAGAGTTAGAGAAGAGGGTGCGACACCAGAAGGTATACAGAAAGCTGTCGAAAACACTGGACAATCTGTAGTAGAGGCCACATTCACTACAATGGGAGGGGTGTTATCAGGAGTTATTATTTCATTCTATAGAACACAATTTGTAGGTCTCAGGAATTTCTTTGCTTTGATTATTACCCTTGTATTATTTTCATTGCTTATGGCTGTATTTGCTCTTCCTAGCTTCTATCATGCACTACATTATATTCAAAATAAATATGCTAAAAGGAATTGGAGAATTAAGACTAAATCTAATTAGATAACATTTCAGATAATGCTAATACCGCATTTTCAGCATAAGGAAGAAGGCGTTCTTCTATTTGTTCTGGTTTAGCACCTGGACCTATAATTCCAAAACCGACTGGTTTCATCGAAGCGAGCTGAAGATCAATTAACGATTTTGTAACTGCTTGCCCCATTACTGCTCCATGCTGAGTTTCACCGTTTTCTATTATACCTAAAACAACAGCACCCTCAATAGATTCTCTCAAAAATAAGCGTTTAATCTGAAGAGGTACTTCCATTGATCCAGGAACCCAATTTACTTCTTCAACAAGAAGATTATTTTCAGAAGCTATTTCTTTAGCTTTCTCTAACATTTTTTCTACTAATTCCTTATGATAACTACCTGCTACTATTGCTATTGATTTAGCCATGAATAGACTCCTTGTTTATTTCAGAAATTGTATCTACCATATTTCGGGTTTGAGTTTCAATTTCTAAATTTATTTTATCTCCTACAGTTTTACTCCCCAAATTTGTCAAACGTAAAGTTTCAGGAATAAGAAAAACATTAAATGTTTTATTAGATTTATCAACATCTCCAACAGTTAAACTTACTCCATTCAATGCTATGTACCCTTTTGGGAAAATATATCTTATAGTTTCTGAATCTGTTGAAAATGAAATAATATGATTATTCTCAGGATTATCTATTTCGGAAATACTTGCTGTTGTTGAAACATGACCTGATAACATATGGCCTCCTATTTCATCACCCAATTTCATTGAACGCTCAACATTAACTACATCATTTACCTTTATTTCATTAAAAGTCGTAACATTCAATGTTTCTATTATAACATCAAAACTAAGTTCATTGCCATTTATTGAAGAAACTGTTAAACAAACTCCATCAACGCAAACACTTGCTCCAATCTTTATTCCATTTGAAAAATCTATAGGCATCTGAATAGATATTTTTGTCAAATTTTTTGATGAATCTACCTTAGTAACAAGACCTGTACCTTCAACAATTCCTGTAAATACCATCTAAATTCATTCCTCAATATATTTTTTACGATAAATTTTCATTATCTTAGCTATTATTTTACGTGAACCTGCTAAATCTTGCTCCATTTCAGGTAATCTAACAACTTTAACTTTCAGACCTCTATCACTAAGTTTATCTTCTAATTCTGATGTCGTAAACAATCTTTGATCATATCCAAGAGCAATTACATCTGGTTTTATTTCTTCAACAATAATATCAAGCATATCTCCCGTTCTTCCAATTACAGCCCGATCTACTGGTTTCATATGTGAAACTACTTCTGCGCGCATCTCAGCTGAAAGGATTGGTTCGCCCTTCATCTTACGCACTGTATCATCATTAGCTACAATAACCACTAATTCATCTCCGTGTTCTTTAGCTGCATTGAAAAAATGTGCATGTCCTGAATGAATAATATCGAAAACTCCTGTTGCTACGACTCTCATTGATACCTCTCTATTATCTGTCGGCCCTCTAAAAACAGATATCCCTTGCTTAAAGCCCAACTTTTAGCTTTACCAGAAGATAATGAATGGCCATCACTACCAATCATCTCGCAACCAACTGCTACAGGATTCATATCTGCCATTTTGAGCAGGGAAACAATCAATTCTGTATGTCCTTGACGGGCATTGAGAAGATTAGAATCTGCTATACAAACAGGCACATGTCCTGGAATACGAAAATTATCAGAAACAAGCTTTTGACTTTCAGAATGAGATAAATTTACAGATTCTTCAAACACTGATGCAAATGATTTAGAAGTTAGAGCCCTATCGTGATCACTAATTCCTGTAAATGTATCTTTGTGATTAATAAAAATAGAGAATGAAGATTTTTTGTCATAAGGTATTGAATGATTTAGCATTCTATCTAATATACTGAAATTTTTATTTGAAGTTGAGACCGTTTCATATATTTCATGAGCAAATGGTAATCCTAATTTTGTAGATGCTGAATTCTCTGCAGCCAAAAAAATCATCCCTCCGCCATTCTCTCTAAGAAAACGAATACTGGAATTAGTAGAATACTTAGCCGAAAAAAATATATCTGTTTCTCCTTCTCTATCTGTTTCATCAAATACAAGAATTGGCTTTCCTTCTCTCAAAGTTAAAGCTATATTTTCTATGTCTAACATATTATCATTTACAGGTTTTTTGGTACCTTCGTATAATTTAATTTTGATGTAGGCATTAAATAATTGCGTATATACTCAAAAATGAGTATTCAATCTATATCATACGTCACAAAATCAATTTTCGCACTATCTTGTGATTTTAAACTCACATATCTTGTGCAAGACAAATCGCCTTTCTCAAGCTTAACAATCATAAGTGAACCATAATCTCTATTGCAAATTAAATGTTCCTTTTCTGGAGAAAAATAAATGTCATTTCCTCCCCATTCTAATCTCCATTTCTTTGTAAAATCATAAACAATTACCAATCTTTTAGGTTCAGATTCTTCCATATGTAATAATGAATAATCTCCTGCTGAATAAGACAAATGATTAGCTGTAGAAAATTTCGGATTTAAACCTGTTGCGTCTTGCAGAAACTCGATAAACTCTGCAGATTTCCAAAAGTCTTCTAAAACTGCAGGGCCTTTTTTCCGTTTAAAATATCCTATCTTCTCATCCTCAACTAATTTAGGATTGTAATCTATTGACTCCAAATCCAAAAATTTAGAAAGTCGAACAAAGGGAACATCTGATGAATTAAAAATCATCTTGAGATTCGAGATTGTTTCTTTGGCTAAATAATAAAAATTAATGTCAGGCATGGTACCATCCTGTAACTGTTAATCTTTGAATATCCTCTAAAACCTCTCCGACTTGATGCCATGACTTGTTAGAAACTTCAAACATAATTAATGAATTGTATTCAGGAATTATACTCTTTACTAATTTTGATTTGCCCTCATTGTCAGCCTCATAGAGATGCAATGCTCCTCCCATATCTTCAAATATTTCAACATCTGTCAAATGTAAACTATAGGCAATAATTCTACCCTCAACTTGATCATCATGCGGCAGTAAAAAAGAACCAAGACCATAGACGTAAGCACTCATATCTATCTTTGAAAGCTGCTTAACGTCAAACTTCTTTGCTACCTTATCACGCCAATTTTCATCACCCAAATCATCTCTAAGAATATTTATTACAGGATGATCTACATCTGTTAATCCAAAGGATAAATAATTAAATAAATCTGAATCATCAAACTCATATTCTAAACCTGCTAATGCATAAGTCACTAAATCTAAAGTTTGTTCATCAAGAAAATTTTTTACAATAACATGAGGAAAAGGAGATTTGATAAGCTTCGGTATTTTTTCAGTTTCTCGCATTTTCTCTCCTTAACCACTCCATCATTCCCTCAACTGTACCTAGATGGGTATTACCCTGATGAATTCCATGATTTTTATCACTTTCTAAAAGCCCTGGCCTTTTCTCAAATAAAATTTCCAATATTTCCTTAGATGATAATTCTTGATTGGAGCCTTCCTCAATGATATTCATCCAAATTTCAAATTCTTTTTTAGTTTTATCTAAAACATTTTCTACTTTTCTAGGTCCAAAATGTGTGTAAAACAAAAAATTTAAATCTAATGATGTCATCTTTTGTATACTTTCTAAGGCTAAATCATGCCTATAATATCCTGGAGTAACTGGAAAAGACTTACCTAAACTAGGATACCACAAACCTGCAGAATCACCCACAAATGCGTCTTTACCATAAATCCAAGTTATGTGATGTGGGGCGTGTCCTGGCGTATGAAGTGCTTTGATACTATATTTCCCTAAAGATAATTCAAATCCATCATCTGCAGAAATAATTCGAGAATTTAAAATTGGCTTAGGTTTACCATATAATTTGGCTACGTCTCCTAAAAATTCGCTACTCCCTTGCCACCAATCACCTATTTCAGAAACGTGCTTGCGTGCTTTAGGATGAACAATAGCTTTAGCATTTTCACATATATCTATTATATGGCCTCCTCCCCCAAAATGATCCAAATGAATGTGTGTAGGAATTACGTAGTCAATATCACTGGGGCTTAAACCAGCCTTGCCAATTCCTTCAACTAAAGTTGAATGTGAGCAAGCTGGTCCTGTTTCAACCAATCCTATTTTTTCATCTTTAATTAAATAAATTGATATGAAATCAGATTCATCATTAGGGCGTAAGTCAAACCAACATACATTATCGCTATGTTCTTTGATTGATACAGTCACAATATATCATAAGATAGGGGTTTAAGTTGACCATCTATCTTATAGAGACCAGTTGACATGTATTAGCCCGTTGAGTCAAATGAAATACATAATTGTGACTGGCGGAGTTCTTTCAGGTTTAGGTAAGGGTGTAACTTCTTCTTCTGCTGGACTTCTTTTACAGTGTGCAGGCTATAAAGTAACTGCAGTAAAAATTGATCCATATCTGAATGTAGATGCAGGAACTATGAACCCATATGAACACGGAGAAGTGTTCGTAATGACGGATGGCGCTGAAGTAGATTTAGACCTTGGAAACTATGAAAGATTTCTAAAATGTAACTTGACTAAGGAACACAATATAACAACCGGAAAAGTTTTCAAAAAAGTTATAGAAAAAGAAAGACGTGGAGATTACTTAGGTCAAACTGTACAAATTATACCGCACATTGTTAGAGAAATTGTTGATGGAATAAAAAACGCAGCTGAAAATGCGAAAGCCGATGTTTGTGTTATTGAATTAGGTGGAACGGTTGGAGACATCGAATCAATGCCTTTCATGGAAGCTGCACGATTATTAGGACGTGAAGAAGGACGTGAAAATGTTATGTTTATTCATACAACGTTAGTTCCTGTTGTTGGCTCTGTGGGAGAACAAAAAACAAAACCGACCCAACATTCAGTCAAAGAATTGCAAGGACTTGGAATTAGACCTGATGTGATTGTAGGAAGAAGTGACAACGTTTTGGATGAAGATATAGCTTCAAAAATTGCTTTTTTTGCAGATATACCACGAGAAGCTGTTATTTCAGCACCAGATGCGAAAACAATCTATGAAGTTCCACTAATATTTTTAGAACAAAAATTTCCCGAATTAATAGAAAAAAGATTAGGACTTAAAAAGAAAAAACCTGATGTTAAAGATTGGAAAAATTTTGTAGACAGGATAACAAACGGTGGCGAAGAAGTTGAAATTGCAATCATAGGAAAATATACTTCATTAAAAGATTCATACATTTCACATGAAGAAACATTAAGATATGCTGGTGCAGTTTTAGGATGTAAAGTCAAAATAAGATGGATTGAAGCACCAGATTTAGAAGATTCAAAAGATACTAAAGCTTTGGAAGGTGTAGATGGAGTAATTGTTCCAGGCGGATTTGGTAGTAGAGGTTCTGAAGGCAAAATAATGGCTGCAGGGTGGGCAAGAACTAATCAAATTCCGTATTTGGGTGTCTGTTTTGGATTCCAATTAGCAACGGTTGAATTTTGTAGAAACGTATTAGGACTAAAAAATGCAAATTCATCTGAATTAGAGCCTGAAGGTGAACATCCTGTAATTGATATCTTACCAGAACAAGAAGGAGTGAAAGACATGGGAGCTACTATGAGATTAGGGGATCATAAAATTAAAGTTTCAGATGGAAAAGCAAAGGATTTGTATGGAAGTAATGTAATATTTGAAAGACATCGTCATAGATATGAAATAAATCCAAAATATATTGAACAAATAGAAGCAAAAGGTATGAAATACACTGGAAGAAACAGTAGCGGAAGAAGAATGGAAATATTAGAATTGGAAGGGCATCCCTATTTTGTAGCATCGCAATTTCATCCTGAATTTAAGTCAAGACCAGATGCACCTTCACCCTTACATTTAGGTCTCGTAAAGGCTGCTTTAGCCCATAAAAAATCAGGGTAAGCTTATTAAGCTGTAATTTCTGGCCTTATTATGTCAGAAGACAATGATAATGGTGAGAGTTTTGATGAATTCAAAGGCAGACCTGATCCTTCAGAAGGTGGATTAACCACAAGTGAAATGATGTGGGGGGCTGGTTTTTTCTTAATTGTAGTTGGATTTATCTTAGGCCTTGTAAGATTAATGGGTCTAAAAGGTGGTGAATTGTCTGCTGATTATGAAGGAAACCTTAACCAACTTTACCTAAGTTATATCATAATGTTTATTGGAATGGTAATAACTAGTGTTATAGGATTCGGAGGAATGTTCAAAAGAGCAGTAACTTCGTTCGTATCTTCTGAAGAATAAAATCAAAAAGTAATTGTTTGATTAACTTCTACACTCATAGTGCCATCGCTAACAAAATAAGTATAGACAAAAGTATGAGTCCCACTATCCTCAGAAGCTGATGTTAAAACAAAAGAAGATGAATAACCTCTTGAGATTAATAATGATTCAAACTCATCTGAAATGCTATTGAAAGATGCAGACAGTGTAACACTAGCTTCTGCATTGTCCACTTCATATTCTAAAGCTAAAGGAAAACTTTGTTCAATAGAACTCATTATAGGTGTTAGATCGTGCCTTTCACCTTGATGTTGCCCTATATTGACTGAATGTGTAATAGAACTTGTTACTGCAATTAAAGTAATAGACATTAACAATCCTGAAACTAAGAGAAGTTGTGCTTTATTGTTCATCAGCCCTCCCTATATCCATACCACAATTGTAAATTCAACTCCCAAAGCTCATTATCTGCCCATACTAACCTAAATGTTTGAGATACTGAACCAGTAGGAACTGTTCTATCTACTAATACTTCGGATTGAGAACCATGGGTCGCTTCTAATCTATAAGAAACAGACGAAGAAAGGCCTGCATCCAAATATTGTTTTAATGAAGCTGTATTATCTGTAGCTAACCACCAAGATAATGTTGAATCATGGTGTGCTGCCGCTATGGCCGAATCTGATGGAACCCATTCATCTAATACTTCTAAAATGTCTAAACCTGTGAAATACAAATCATATTCATCAACATTATTAGCATCACTAGTTGGCAATATGTTAACTGCAACATTTACAGTAGAAGTAAATAATGTTGCTACCAAAAGAACCTCAAGCACATGCATTTGTCCTTTTGTATTTTTCATAATAAATAACCTCTCAATTATATCTGAGGAGTAATCATAGATGTTGCAATACCTGTAAGTTCAAAGATAAACCATCCTAATAGTAGAAGGAAAGAAGCTCGACTGAATGCTGAATAAAGTCTGCCAGTAGACATGAAACCTGCTGCAAGACCATTACCTATACCCTGAACCATCAAACTGTAAAGAAACATAGTTGAAATCCAAACTTCGTTCATCTCTCTAATTGTCAAGTTACCGATAGACATGCTACCTCCTCCTGTTGTTGCTGAAGAATCAACAATTGCTGGAATGAAAGTACTAGCTAAAACTAAAATAATACCTAAATAAACAAAGAAAGAAGCATAGATAACTGTTACATAACTTCCAACTTCTTGTCTTCTTTCAGTCTCAAGAGCCTTGATTTCTTTAGCATCATATGAAGCTGCTAAAAGAATATCCGAAATACGACCACCTGCACGGTTTGCTTCGTCAACCATCCTAACTGCACGTGTTACAATTGGAGAAGTAACCCGTTCTGTAAACATCTCCAAAACTTCACCGAAAGAAACACCCCACGAAATTTGTGAAGCCATTTTGTTTACTTCATCATTAAGGTTACCATATTCTCCTTTGGCCAATGTTTGAATTGCAACGGTCATACTAAGACCACCTTTCCAATATTCAGCTAAATCACGCAAGAAATCGGGGAATTTTTCTTCAACTCGGGCTCTAATTTGGTCTCTACGGTATCCATAAATTCCATAAGGAAGCATAAGAGCTACAATACCAAAAACAATGTAATCAATTGCTGAAACCTCAGGATAACTACGAATCCATTCAGTTGCTGCCATTTCGTTTTCTATTCCATCATCATTAAGCAACCTATCTCTTGTTTCATTACTCTTAATCGAAAATAAACCTAATCCAGTAATACATTGGGCCTGGTCAATTCTACAGTTTTCATATGGAACATTTGGATCTACGGTTTCACCAAAAGTAAAAGAAAATCTACCATCATTCATATTCCAAGGATTATCGAATTGTTTATCACCATCACCATCTTCCATCAAAGTAAGAGCATCTGTTTCATGATTTATTTTAGCAAGACCAAAAAAGGACATGGATAAAATTATTGAGATGAATATAATAATGGCAGGACCCCAATCAGTTGCCTTATCTCTAACTTTTAACCAACGATCGACTTTCCAATATTCCATCCAACGTCTTTTGACACCTGTACGACGATCTTTGTAGACCTTCTTCTCTAAACTACCTTTAATACTCATTAATCAGTAGAGACCTCCTGACTCAATGAAAAGAATAAACCGGAAAATATTATCTGAATAACAGGAAAACCGCCAAAAACTAAAAGGTACATATGGATTTCCTCAAGTTGCATACCTGCTCCTGAAACCCAGAACGTAATAACTGCAATAATCATAGCGAAAATAGGCAAAGCAACTGCAACAACCACATATGCTTCTGAGAAAAGCGCCATTTGCTGAAGAACATCTTTTACATGAACTCTATTCTGTTGAGCATAATATTCTGATCTATTCAAGAAGTATAATTTCAAATTACCTCCAGAAGTCACAGTTCCAATAATTCCTTGAATAAATTCTGCAAATCTTTCAGAAGGAGTACGATCTACTGCTTCTTTTAATGTTGTAACTAAATCTCTCCCCATAAATTCCATACTATGATAAATCCAAGCTGAATCTACGGCAATTTCCCCATAAATATCCTCATTTCTTGCAAGTGATTTGAACGTCTGTGTAGGTGTAGCATTTGCTGCAGCCATAGCCGAAACATAACTAGCCGCAAACGGAAGTTGCCGATCCATACTTGTTGCTCGACTGCTTTCCAAGAGTGCAGGAGTTAACCATTGAATTAAAGCTATCAAAAGTGGAATTACTAAGCACAAAAAGGCTGCAATTATAAGTTCAACTGTTCGAGAAACTTCTAATGTTTCGCCTTCTTCACCACCTGCCTTAGGTAATGTTTCAATAACGTCAGGAATTAAAAAACCAGATATACCTAATACCAGTAAAACGCCAACAATAAAAGCTGTGACAACCTGCATTACTGAAACTGCAACGTAATCTGCTGCTAAGAGTGGAATCCGTGCTTTAACTAATTGATTTCTTAAGCCAACTGAATCTTTAGTCAAAAGTCGGCCTAACCAACCGAAAAGAACCCTACTAAATGTTTCAAAACCGCTCAGAGCCATTTGTGCCACCAACGTGGATTAGCGGAACGTTGTACTCTGTTAGCTAAACTTGATTTTAGGCTTACCATGGCCTTGCTTACACGGGTTTCTTCAGCTTCAACAGCTTTAGATCGTTTCTCATCTACAAGTTTTTCAATATTAGCCGTCGCCTTTGCCCTTTTGTTAAGTTCAGCATGAACATTCTTCAACATTCTTCGGCCTTCAACCTCATTAAGTGAGGATACGTCTCCCAAATCAATTTCCTTAGCTAAAGGTGTTAACTGCTTAATTGGTACATAATATGCTTGATCTTTTAATAATGCGTTTTGAAGATTCATTTCCTCTTTTTCTCTTCGTACTTCTTCGTTAGCAATCAATTTGGATCTCTTAGTTGGATCGTCTGTTGATGATATTTTAGCATCATTTTTCGCTCGAGTTGCTTGCTCTTTAGCTTCGCGCTTTTGGTACTTTTGTCTCACTTTAGGTGGGAAATCTCCAACATCGACGTCTTCATCATCACTAGATAAATCCATGTCACGATCTGCTACTTTACGGCGGCGTTTCTTACCACCAACTTGCATATCCTCGTAAACTTGTCTCATTACATCTTCAGGATGTACATAATACTCAGCTACAACACGTGCAAAATCTTTGTAATCTCTAATTCCTTTCTTTAAACACCATTCAATAACTAATTGTCTTCTTTTGGTTTCATCCATTATCTCAACGCGATTGAGATTAGCTTTCATCATAATTTTTTCAAATATATACGATTTGCCTGTGAAAACATATTCATCAATAGTATTATCCCACCTAAATGCCTCATTAGTCAATAATTCATGTGAATGTGGATCAATACCAATAATTTCCACAATTGCTTTATTTCTCCTTACACGTTTACCGCCTACACGTGTCTGAATTTGAATTGAAATACCATCTAATGCTGGAATTAATACACGCGGAATTTCAATTGGTTTATTCTCGAGACGGTGAACTAAACTCTGAATTGAATCTGCGTGGAAAGTAGAATATGTTGTGTGTCCCGTTGCCATAGCCTGGAAAAGAACATAAGCTTCTGCACCTCGAATTTCTCCGACAATAATGTATTCAGGACGTTCTCGAAGAGCTGCTCTCAATAAATCATACATGTCAACTTCTCCAGCAGCTTTACCGCCGGTAGCACTGCCTTCACCACCAAAACCTTGTCTTGTACAACCTGGAATCCAATTTGGATGTGGTAAATTCAACTCACGTGTTTCCTCAATGCTAACAATTTTATGTTGCCATGGAAGGAAAAGAGAACATGCGTTCAATGATGTTGTTTTGCCTGATGCCGTTCCTCCGACAAAAAGCATTGACATTCCATACTGCATTGCTAACCAAAAGAAAGCAATTTGCATAGAAGAGAATGTCTTAAATTCAAGTAAATCTACAGGAGTAAAAGGTTCATCTCTGAAACGCCGTATCGTAAATGTTGACCCTTTAGTTGATACCTCTCGACCAAGAGTCATAACTATACGAGAACCATCCATTAATGTTGCATCCAAAAGAGGTTCTGCAATAGAAATATGTTTTCCACAACGTTGAGCCATACGAATAATGTAATTTTCTAATTCATGTTCATCTTCCCACATGACATTCGTTCTCAAAGATTCAAAACGTCTATGATAAACGAAAATTTCTACACCAGGGCCATCACAAGAAACATCCTCAATATTTGGATCTCTCATCATGGTATCTATTTTACCATAACCAATCAAATCTCTTTCAATAAAATAATGTATTTTTGCACGATTACTCTTACGAGATTTTAATCTATATGAATCTAGAATATCATCAACTGCTTGCTTAAGAAAATCTTCTTGAGTTTCATCAAGAGTATCACGATCTATGTTAAGAGCGCGCTGAAGAACTGATTGAATTGTATCTAAATCTTCTTGCTCTTGCTTAGTTGCTTTAGGTTCAACGACATAATAAAATCTTGAATAATCTCTTTTATCAAACAAAACTCTTACATATGAAAATGGAGGGTAAACAGGATAAGTATCTAACTCTTCGAAATCTTCTCCGATTTCAATATCATCCATAACTAAATCGTGAATGACGCCTGCTTTCTCGGCTGCAGCGCGTTGTTTTCGAAGTTTGCGACGTTGTAACCAAGAGAGTTTTGATTCATCGATTTCTTGCTCTTCACCGAGTAAACTTGAACCTGCGTCTAAGGTTTCTTTTGATGCACTCATTTTATCATTCTGCGGTTAGCTTCACAACCTTTAGGTTGTCGTCATAGTATGCGACTATATAAGAAGTCGTCGATATTAATGGATTACCACTATTAGTTACAATAGCTGTTGCAGGTGCAAGAGGAAAAGTAACCTCATAGGATCCACCCCGTGGTTGAATTGTAGTAACTTTTAAGCCATTTTCAGTACCATTAACTTTGTACTTAATTCCATGATTAATCGAATCGATACCCCACTCTAATTTGACTACAGGTGAAGAACCAGGATACTCACGTACTGTATTAAGGAGATCTTCAATTGCTAGTTGAAAGTAAAGAGCGACTTCTTCAGCCTCTTCTTGTGCTGTGTTAGATATATTTCCAGTAAGCATAGTACTTGAGGTAAGCATCATTGAGGAAAGAATTAAGACCGAAATGGCTGCCGTATAAACATAACCAATCAGTTCAGATGCTGCATTATCATCTGAGATTAAATTTGACATTTATTGTCCTCTCTAATATCCTAAAGTCAAAAGTTGATGACTGTGATAAAACTACATCTTCCTCAAAACCCATACTTGAACCTACTAGTGATTCAGCAGGCGTAAAATAGAATGTTTTTGGAGTGAACCCCAACTCATTAAAATAATAAGTTCTAAGAGCAAGAGAACTATCACCACTAAACCCTACGCGAATACTATAGACATCCAAAGAAACATCTCGACCGCCTTGATTACGTGCATCAAAAATAAAATTACCTGCCGTTAAACTTTTCGCGGAAGAAGAAAGATTGTAATCTGTCTGATAAAATGTAAGCGAATCTAAACCTCCAGATGATGAAACTGAACGAACTAAAGGCTTCGAACTAACAAAGAAAGGGCCGCCTGGTTCTTTAGAGACTACACCTCCATTAAACATGCGCATTTTGAAAACACCTGAAACTGATGAATATCGATAGGATAATGCATCAGTCCCATAAATGTAAAAGCCTCCAACTTGAGTTGTGTTTGCTGTACTAGAATATATAGCTGAGGTACCGTAAGCCAAAGGATATGGAAAATCTGAAACTATACGTTCTGAAGTGGTACCTGTCCATTCCGTACCATTAGGATAAGTTAAAGTTATTTTATAATCAGAAACGACCGATTTTGAATCCATCATTGCAAATTTAGTAGCACCATTTCCAACACCTACTATGGTAGGATCTGACCAAGAAACAGTTGTGTAATAATATTTAATTTCATCCAAATTTGAACGTTCAACAAAGGAACCGGAACTAAAAGACACTGTAGATGTACGAGATGCGCCTTCACCTTGAAGTATCACGTGATCTAAGTCAGCATCAAAATTCAAAAGATTATTTTGTGAAGAAGTGTAAATTGCATAAGCCTCACTCTGTTGTATCTGTGGAATACCCCATGCAAGCATAGTTCCTGTTATTGTAATCATAATAGCTAAAATCAAAACTGTGCCAATTACAGGACTAACGGCATCCTCTGATTTACCTAATGAAAGCTGTCGCTGCACATTGAGGCACTAATATGGGGTTCTAAAAAGTGTTAGGTTAAAATTAATGAGCGTTATTTTCTAACCATCTTTCTGCATCTATAGCTGCCATACACCCCATACCTGCTGCAGTTATGGCTTGACGATAACGTGTGTCTACTACATCGCCACCTGCAAAAACACCAGGTACACTAGTCATTGAATTTTCTTTCCATAAAATGTAACCTTCACTATCTGTTTCAACTTGCCTTGACAAAAAATCAGTTATTGGTTTGTGACCTATAGCTATGAAAGCTCCGTCACAAGAAAAATCTTCTTCCTTTCCTGATTTAGTATTTACTAAAGTTGCACCTTCGAAATTACCATCTGAACCTAACCATGATTTTATTTGATAATTTATTTTCCAATCAATTTTTGGATTACCTTTTGCTCTATCAAGCATAATTTGAGAAGAACGGAAGACTTCACGTCTATGAATTATTGTGACTTTACTACAAAACTTAGTCAAAAAAGTTGCCTCTTCCATGGCTGAATCGCCACCACCAACAACAATAACTTCTTTGTCTCTAAAAAAAGCTCCATCGCATGTTGCACAAGTTGAGATACCTCTACCTTTGTGCAATGATTCATTTTCAGCATCTAACCAAATAGCTTCAGCCCCAGTTGTTACAATTAATGAATTGGCTAAATGAATTTCATCTCCAACATTTACTTTAAAGGGTCTGCTTGATAAATCAACTGATTCAACATTTTTATCTATTATATCGCAGCCAAATCTGGAAGCTTGAGATCTAAGTTCCATCATCATTTCAGGTCCTGCGATTCCTTCCGGATATCCTGGGAAATTTTCAATATCGCTTGTTAGCATCAATTGACCTCCGCTTGAGAATCCTGCAAATATTATGGGGTTCAACATTGCCCGACCTGCATACAAACCTGCTGTATATCCTGCTGGACCGGACCCAATTATTATGACGTCTCTGATATCAGACATTATGTGGCATGAACAAGGCTTCTAAAATTGTTGTGCCCAATTAACCATTCCATCTAGCTGATATAATGAAACCAGTATGGCCTATCATATTACTCTGAGGTCTCAATGCGTTAGACTTGGACTGCCAAATTCTTTGAATTGTTTCCACGGTCTCAATTTCTTTCCAATTCTTCATTGAATCAATAAGCTTCTGAACTTGGTTAGCTGTAGGAACATAGCAAATTAGGAAACCGCCCACTCTAATTGATTTTTGAGCCCAAGAAATTATATCCCATGGATTGGGAATATCTAAAATTATAGAAGATGTCGGAATAATTTCAGTATCATCATTCAATTCTTCATTACGAATGTCTACTAAATCATTCCATGGACTCATATCAATATTTCTTTTAGCAATTTTAAAATGACGTGAATGGTTTTCAAAAGTTATTACTTTTCCTTTAGGTGCTATTGATTGAGCAAGTCCTAAAGTTAAAGCACCAGACCCGCTTCCTGCCTCAATGACTGTATCGCCTGTTGATATGCCTGATTTGTAAATAATCCATGCTGCATCTTTAGGAGAAATTATCTGTGGACCTCTTTTAAGGTTAGACTGTAAATCTGATTGAACTGGACTGACTAACTTAGATTTCTTTTCAAAAAGTTCAAATTCGACATTTAACTCATAATCATGAAGAAGTTTTGTTGGAAAACGACCAAAATCTTTGATTTCAACAACTTCAGAATCTAAATTTACAATGTGTGTAGAACCATCAATTATCAAAAGGACCCAATGACTCATTGGAGAAAATTAGGAATTAACCTACCAGAAGTTTAGCATCTGCTAATGAATATTTCCAGTCTTCAGAAATTACATTAGTTGAACGATAATATTTTGCTAAACGAAGAATCTTTGCCTCGGTTAAACGCAAAGCTCTTGTATTATGAACATCCTTGTTATTAATCTTTAAATGTTCTCCCAATTTAACTGCTTTTCTCATTAAATTCGTAAGATTTTCAGGTAGCTGAGGTGCCATATCTTTTTCTTCCAATATCTTGGATATTGATTTACCTGTAGCAAGTTTTACACTAGGAACACCGTGCACATCTCTTAATGCTATACCAATTTGAGAAGTTGTATTACCTTCTGATGACAATTCAACAACCATCTTTTCTACGTCTTTTGGTTTAGGAGACCACTTTGGATTTTTTTCTCTAGTCTGTGGACTAGAACCTGAGCGACCCCTGCGTCGTGCGTGCATTCGTGCCATAATTGTTTATCTCCTTGAGGAGGGTATGGCGCCAGTCAGGCCTGTATAAAAACATTAGCACATTTTAATATTCAAATGTCCAATAAAGGGCTAATTCTTCATTAGAATAAAGTTTATAGGTAAAATCAGGCATATATTCATAATATGAATCATGTACCAATGACAAAGTAGATGATTTACCACTCATATCAGCCATACCCAAATTCACTATAGAGATGGTCTTATTCTTCTGAACATCTAATGTTAGATTTGCGCTGTTATCCCATTCCCAAAGATGATCGGAAGCTTTCCAATACAATTCTTTAACCGAGATTCTATCTATTTCCATTTCATCTATATTAATAATTCCGGAAGATAATTCATTAATATCTCTCAACGCTATAAATTCAGAATATGCAGCTATACGTCTATCTCTTTTAACATCATTGCATTCGATAACTGTATTTTCTACACTAACATCAAGCCATTGTGAAATAGAAATACTACTATCTCTAACATAATAGGTATAATTTACCGATTCTCTTTCATGAGAGTCTATTCTATAATTTAAATCATAATAAGAAAATGAAAGAATCATTATTGTAAAAATAGATAAAAGTACTGATTGACGGTTCTTATGATCTTCAAGATTATCTACAAAGAAATCCATGCCTGGAGCGATAAAAAGTAAAATGCTAAATGTTACTAAATAAGGCACATAAATTAAATCTGAAATTACGAAAAAACTAAGTGTCAAAACCGACATTGAAAACATATAACTCTGTGGAACTCGGCCTTCTTGAATCCAAAATACTATACCGAGGATAGATATAAAAATAAAAGGACCTACATTTATCATGTAATAAACGCCTAAATTTGCTAAAGATGAAAATACACCATAACCACTGAAAAGATAAACGCCTAAAAGTTCATCATCAGGGCTATAGGGTGAAAAATCAAGATATTGAAGGTAAAAAAAGTATGTAGATACAAAAAATAAAAAAAGTAATGCTTGTCGACCTGCTCTTTCACGATTAGTAGCACTTTCTTGCCAAATATGCAATATTATTGATAATAAAAAGGCTAATAAGAATCCAAGAAAAAGAAGTCCCATTCGATGCAAAGAAGGCAAAATTATTACCATAAAAGATAACAGAAATAAATATCTTGAAGGACTTCGCCCATATTTTGAATTTACTAATCTTAAAAGTAACCAAATAAAAAATGGAAGTAAAGTAATCAAAGTAAATCTAAGAGAAAAACGCCAAATTGAAAATGTAAGAAATCTTGGGGCAAATGAAAAACAAAGTGCTGCGAACCAACGGCTTCTATGGTTTTCAGTAAATTCACCAGTGAGCATAAAAAAACCAAAGGTAGAAATTAATGAAAGAGACAAACTATGTATGATAATATATTGATAAATTGATAAACCAGTGATTGTACATATTGTTGTAGCTAATATTGAAGTTCCTAAAGGACTAGTACCTGGAAAAAGACCGTATAATGAAAGGATATGTTCAGCCCAAAAGATTTCACCATTAGAAATAATGGCATTAATCATGGACATGTAATAAAAATTATCAGTTCCAGTAGGTGCTGGCGTGATTGGATACCGAATAAGAAGTGTAAGAAATCCAAGCAAAATTAGGCTACTTTTTTTACTGTTACTTGGATCTTTCATATTATAGCAAAAAGATGATATATTAAGGGTATACCTTTGCTTAAAAAAAAGTCATTTCCATTGCATATTTTTATATAGCAGATACCATCCTCTTGAAACACCTATTATGGGGGCGTGATTTGTCTATACCTGACAACATGAATTACAGTCTGATGGCATTGCTGATTGTAACGGCACTACTAGTTGGCAAAAGTGCCCAAGGATTTCCTAATGGAGGAGTAAGTGGTGGTGACGAATGGGCCGAAGATTCTATTGCACATGGGTGCTCATGCCACATGGATGAACAACTTAACGAAGGGATGTATAATTTAAATGGAATTCCTGATAAATACGAACCTGAAAATACATATAATATTTCATTTGCTATTGCTGATGAAAATGTAGAAATGGCAGAAGATGCTTCTAGATATGGAGGGTTCTTAGCTGAAGTTAGTGAAGGAACCTTCGTAACAAATGAAAATTATTGGGTTGGGGGTGAAGGCTCTTACATCTCTCACAATGATAACAGCAATGATGTAAGAAATTGGACATTTGAATGGACAGCTCCTGCAGATGGTACCGGTGATGCTATTTTCATAATATATTTCAACGTAGTTAATGGTCAAGGAACTAACGGAGACCAATGGAATTACTTGACTGCAGTTTCTCTTGGAACTCCGCAAGCTTCATCACATGAAATTTCAATACATGAACTTGGTGTAACGCTGATGCAATACTGGATTGGATTAATGGGGATTGGAGTAGTTCTTTTATCTGTTCTGATTTCATACGTAGTAATGAGAGGAGGTAGTTCACATTACCGAGGTTAATGAAATACTGGAAAAGGTCTCCAGAGGAGAACTAACTGCAGAAGATGCCCAAAAAATATTAGGGACTTACAAGGATGAAGAATTAGGCAAAGAATTAAGAAATATTCCTGGCAAAGAACAACTAGAAATATTTGCAATTATTTTAATATTTTTGCTTCTTGAATTAATGTATGATTCACTATTTATTTACGGAATTATGGAAGGGTGGGACCAACCATTCTTGTCATTTATACTTGCTATGGCATTTTTGATTTTAGGGCTTATGCTCGATTTTTATAGAAGATCATTCATGCCTGATGTTCTTGAAACAAAGAAAAGAAGGAGGAAAGTTATCACAAAACTTGAACGTTAAATATGAATATTACACGTAGAGGGTTCCTTCAAGGTGCAATTGGATTGGCTGGTGCTGGAATGACTGGAGCTCTAACTGTGCCTGCACTGAAAACTTTGTTGCCACCTCCAGTTACAAGATGTAACAAGGATGATGCACATGAAACTTTGACCTTCAAAGCAGAAGCTGGAAAATGGTATGAAAATAAAGGAAATGATGTAGCTAAAGTGTCGGATTTTGAAAATTTATGGGACGTTGCAATTGTCAATTGGGGTCCTTCTGACTTAGAAGAAGAGTTGGGTGTTTGTGAAATTCAGTTAGCTCTAGCAAGAGTTCCAACCGAAGATGGGATGGAGGGATTAGGTGTTAGTGTAGGTGATGGCAATTCAATGATAATGGCTTATCATACCTACAAATGTCCTCATTTATGCTGTAAACCAGTCTATACTGATGCTGGAACTAGTACAATTAGTGGAAAAGACTACGAAAATATGTTCTTGTGTCCATGCCATTTGTCTTTATTTGATCCAATTTCTATAATAAAAAATATAGATGAACAGGGCAGAGAAGTTATGGCTGCTGAATTATTAGAAGGACCTGCCCCTTATGGGCTACCAGTAGTAC
Source organism: uncultured archaeon (assembly GCA_964651915.1). Taxonomy (GTDB): domain Archaea; phylum Thermoplasmatota; class Poseidoniia; order MGIII; family CG-Epi1; genus CG-Epi1. The sequence continues at coordinate 33,320 of CAZYZI010000002.1, forward strand.
CTGTAGCTGAAAAAAATGGAGAATTGATAGGCCTAACTACAAACATAGATTGGCTAAAATATTGCGGACAAGGTTGATATTGTGAAGATTAACAAAATTATTATGATGGTTATAGGGTGTTTAGCCTTTTTCTCTTTGTCAGCTAGTGCTGAAACTCCACTTTTAGAAGAATTGATGAGAAAATATACTTTCCCATTCATTTTTCTTCAACTATTAATGGCTGTATTAACCGTAGGATATCTATACGTGACTGGGTTGCTTCCAAAGGTAATCTTTGAAGCTTGGAAATGGGTTGATGAGAGGTTTGCACTACATAGATACATTTCCATGGCTAAAAGAGAATATTATTCTGTTGTATACACTATTTTACCTGCAACTGGAAGAACAATGCCACAATCGCACACTGAACGGTATAATGTCAAAGCTGTTTGGTATTGGTATCCATTTTATTCATTGGGTGGTCTATCTTTCTTTGCTTATATTGTATTAACAATCACTGGAATTTATTTAGGATTTTATTATGTTCCTGATGGTGAATTTGTAAATGAAGATGGAGGACCTTGTGGTACTGGACACTGTACTTCTGGAGCTTACCAATCAATGGAATTAATTATGACTCAAGTAACATTTGGATACATTATTCGGGCTGTACATCATTGGTCAGCTCACTTCATGGTTGCTTCAGTATTTCTTCACATGATGAGAGTTTATTTCATTGGAGCTTATAGAAATCCAAGAGAAGTTAATTGGATACTAGGATCCATTTTACTAATGGTAACTATATTTTTTGGTTATACTGGATATCTCTTGCCATGGGATGAACTTGGTTTTGCAGCAGGTTCAATTGGTCTTGAAATGGCAACTTCTATACCTGCAATGGGGCCATTAATGGCTCAAATAGTATTTGGCGGTACACAACTTACTGGAGATACAATTACTCGAATGTATTGGTTACACATTTTTGTACTTCCTTTGATAGGTACTGTTTTGATCATAATACACATGGCACTTGTATGGATACAAGGGGAGGCTGAACCTCATTAGATGGGCGAAGACGATGATGCAATTGAAATGATTTATGAGCATCAAGATGAGCAAGTTGCACTTGATACGATAAATAAATTAGAAAATAGAGAGGATCATTCTGTTCTCGAAGCCGACATGGTAAAAGGTGAACCCTTATATCCTCATGAATTAACCCGAGACGCAGTTCTTTCTTTGTACATTATGGCTTTATTTTTCTATTTAGCCGCTTTTGTACCTCCACCACTTCATGGTGCTGCAGATCCAACTGCAGGTACTGCATTCCCTCCACCTTTACCTGATTGGTATTTACTTTGGGCTTTTGGTTGTTTGAAAGTAGCTTGGGATATTAAAATTGGAATACCTCTCTCAATGATTCCATTTTTAGGTTTAGAAGATATTGAACTTTTCTTAATGACTGCAAAAGTTTGGGGTACCTTAGTCCAAGGTTTGATTGTTGGATTAGTAGTTGGTGTACCCTTCATAGATAGAGCAATTGGATTCTTAATTGATCCACAATATGGAGATGTTGTTAATAGAGGACATGAGCGGCGTCCAATCGAAGATCCTGTGAGGGCTGCAATTGGAGTATATGGTCTCGCATTAATGGTAATGTTATCTGTATATTCGATAAATGCTAACATTGCAATATATTATCCTGACATAACAACTGATATACTTAACCAACTAACTCTTTGGGGGCCTTTTGCTTGTGCACTTATTACATTTGTTTTTCTGGATAGAAGAAGATCTGAAGGTGCTAAACCACTTACTGATGAAGAACGTTTCAGTCTATATGTAGATGGAATTAAAGATCGAAGAATGCAACGAATATATGAATTCAAATTGAATCGTTGTTATCAATGTGGACTTTGTGATGATATTTGCCCAGTAAGAGATATGGAAGGTGAACACGAATTAAATATTATTTTTAATACATTCCAAAATGAACACGATGGTGTGGCTATGTGGTCATGCATTACATGTGGAATGTGTACTGCTGTTTGTCCGCAAAACATTGAATACATTGATTATGTTTTAGAACAAAGAGCACTTACCACATCTGGAGCTTCAATATGAGCCGAACAAAACCCTACGCACGAACCATCCCGCATCCACTCTTCGAAAGGTTAATTGTCGAAGATGCAATGAATGAAGACAAAGAGTCTTGGAAACCTGAAAGACCGCACGAATATGGTTATTTTCCAGGATGTGTTGACTTTATGGATGTTGAAGTTAAATTTACTCATTTAAACAAAGGTGATGCGGATCATGCCTCTATAGCTGCAGCATCAATAAAATTATTGAATTATGCGAATATTGATCCCCTTATATTGGATATGAATATATTCAAATGTTCAGGACATGATCAATTATGGCAAGGACAATTAGAAGTATTTGATTCTTTGAAAGAACACAATATGAGAAGACTTAAAGAATCTGGAATTAAAATTATAACATGTTCATGTGCCGAATGCTATCGTACATTTGCTGTGGATTATGACCTTCCGGGTACATTAGGAATAAAAGTTGAACACATTACTCAAACTCTACAAGGGCGCGGATTGAAATTTAAAGCTCCTGAAGATGTAACTGTGGCTTACCATGATCCTTGTCGTTTAGGAAGAATGATGGGTGAATACGAAGCTCCAAGAGATTTGATAAATCTTGTAGATGGCGCTACCATGGTAGAGTTAGAGAATAACAAAGAACGAGCATTATGCTGTGGTGTTTCATCCATGATGTACTGTAATGACGCTACCAAAGCGGTTCGCAGAAAAAGATTAGACCAAGGAACTGATGCTGGAATTGATTTGATGCTAGGTGGGTGTCCTAAATGTTACATGCATATGCAATGTATGTTAAATGAAGAAAGAATGAATCCAGAAGAAAGTCACCACCATGACTATGAAATGATGGATTTGATGCAATTCTTAGTTGCTTGCTTAGAGGAAGAAAAGTAGTGGCTGAAACAGATATTTCTGCATTTGTCTCGGAAGGAGATAGAAATCTCAATATTTTATTTGGATCGCAAAGTGGAAATTCGGAAGGTCTTGCTGAAACTTGGGAACAAGAAGCTCCGCGGTATGGGCTCAAAGCAAAAGTTCACGACATGGATGGATTTGATATCAAATCAATGGCTAAGATGTCAAGAGTCATGATTGTTTGTTCAACATGGGGTGAAGGTGAAATGCCAGATAATGCCGAAGAGTTGTATGAAGAGGCTAAAACTGCGGGTAAAATTTTATCTAAAACAAATTTTTCAATTTGCGCTCTTGGAGATACAGGATATGATTTATTCTGTCAATCTGGAAAAGATTGGGATAAGACGCTTGAAGAAATGGGCGGTTCAAGAATCCATGACCGTGTGGATTGTGATGTAGATTATGAAATGCCTGCTGAAAAATGGATGAAAGGTACAATGTCTAAGCTGGCCTGTGTGGATGGAGATGGAAAATTTCTCCCAGATTTAGTAGATGATATCGTTGCTTATGCCTCCGGTGTTGAACTTGAAACACCAGAAGCTGAAGTGGAAGAACCTGTGGGAGGCACTACCGCTTACCAAGCTATGACTACGATTTCACTTTTCTTTCACAAACCCAACAAATGGCTCAAAAGAGTCAAAAATGTTCTTGATGAAGATGATTTACCAACAACTGGTATCGAAAAAGCAAAAGATATGTTCAAGGAATTGAGAAAAATTACTTTGAAGGCTTTGCCACAAGGTAAGGACTACATTGCGCTGGTAGATAATGAAAAATGTATCGGTTGTACTCAATGTGTTTATTATTGCAATTTTGCCTCAATAGACATGATTTCTTGGGATTTAAATGCGAGAACATCACAATTTGAATCTAAGAAAGCTCTTGTTTTAGATGATACATGTGTCGGTTGTACTTTGTGTGCTTTTGCTTGCCCTGTAGAAGCAATAACTATGGAAAGTAAAGTTTAGAATCCGTATTATGGATTTGTACAAATCAATCATTGCAGCAATATGGCTTTGTGTTGTTTATGCAATATGGGCTGCGACAGAAGCCGGGGATCCAGGATATGGACAAGCTTCATTTTTAGCTGGTGGAATTTTAGCTCATTTTTATCTAAGGAAAAGAAAATTAGAAAGGCCAAGGACTGATAGTAAAATTGCAATTCCTGAAGCTAATTTCTCTGTTGAAATACCTGATGAAGGTGACAAGTACTATTTTAGTGAAAATAGCTATAGAAAAATCATATGGCTTAGTACTATTTTTTCATTAATTTCAATTAGTATCTTTATAGAAACTGTAACATATCAACAAGATTATTTAACTTGGGGAATTATCGCATTAATATTTGGAACTGTAGTATTCTTAATTCCTATATTTTTACCTGTTAAAGATGATATTGAAACTTTAAAGAAAAGAGCTGAAAAAGAAAGAACAAAGGCTTGGCATAAAGGTAAATTTGACCAGCCCATTGAGGAAGAGTGAACCGATTACTAAGTCAAGTCTTGGAAAGAATACGGCCTGAAAGCAAAGAAATAGAAAAAATAGCTGAAATTTCTGAGAACCTTTTGAATAAAGCCAAGGAGTCGAAAGTCGAACCATTAATTGTAGGCTCTGTAGCAAAAGGAACAAATCTAAAAGATGCTGACATTGATTTATTTATTAAATTTGACTCTGAAATTAACCTTAAAGAACAAGGCTTAGAAACTGCTCGTAAGCTTTTGCCTGAGGGAAAAGAACTCTATGCGCAACATCCCTATCTTCGTGGTGAAATAGAAGGTATTGGTGTTGACGTTGTACCATGTTATTCTATTAATGATTCTTCTAAATCAATTTCTGCTGTTGACAGAACTCCGTTCCATACAAAATGGGTTAATGACAACATAAATGGAAAAGAAGACGAAGTTAGATTAACAAAACAATTTCTAAAGGGTGCTGGAGCCTATGGAGCTAATGCCGCAATAGGTGGTTTTTCAGGATATTTAGTAGAAATATTGATTATAAAATACGGAGATTTTATGAATTTAATTGAGGAGATTTCTAAATGGAAACCTCCAGTCATAATTGAAAAAATAAAAACTGCTCCAGATTCTGCAATAATGCTACAAGATCCCGTAGATGAAAAAAGAAACGTTGCCGCCGGTGTTACATTGAAAGGTTTAGGTGCTGCTGTGTTAGCTTCAAAAGCATTTTTGAATGAACCTACTATTGAATTCTTTTTTCCAAAAGCTAAGACTAGAGAATCTAAAGGATTTGTTACTACTGTAACATTGCCACGTTCAGATGGAAGTGATGAAACTGTTTTACCTTGGCTACAAAAACAAGGTAGAAAAATTTACAATGCAATTTCTAATTTTGAGCCCATTGCTTGGAATGCAAATTTAGGAGATAAATGCTTTTTAGTATTTGAAACGGCTATTGTTGAATTACCTGATATTGTTCCACACAAAGGCCCTGCACCCTGGGACAAAGGAGCTATAGAGTTTCTAAAGAAATATCCTGATGCTTCATTAAGCGGAGAAAGACTAGAAGTCGGAAAACCTCCGAGGCATTCAAAAATTTCAGGAATTATAAAGGAATTAATTCCTGAAGCTGAGGTTCATTCAGGATTAATTGATGGAGCTCAACCAGTACAAAGGGTTCCCTGGTTAGATTAAAAATAAAATTTGGTAAACGGGGGTCGAAACCCCCAGATTACCTTCGAGCAGGGACATAGTCCCTACTCTATTTTCGGTAACTAAGTCTATGCTTGTAGACTTATATCGTAACCGATTGTGTCGCCATTAGGCGTGAACTTCAAACGGAATGCGTAATCAGTTACATCATTAACTGAAGACAATTCCGAATCTGCTTCACCTGGGTGAACTTCAAACTTGTCACCTGGGCTCAACCTACCGTTGAAGTCGTTGTCAATGAAAATGACTGCTTTACCTTGGCCTTCATAATATCCATAGATATCAGAAACTATGCCTGTGGTTGCAGTATTTCCTTCTTCATCCAGTAAATACCATGCTACTGAATTTACGGAAACTTGGGGATTGATCTTGACAATCTGAATTGTCCAATCACCTTGACCGTCTTCGCTTGCTATCATACTGCCGGTTGGTGCGTTCTTGGTTGTACCACCAAGGAAACTGCTAGCCCAAACGTACAATACTGCAGCCAGAACGACTGTAATAGCTACCATTAAAATAACAGCAATTACAGGTGAAACTGCCTGCTCATCGTTTACTATTCTTCGTTTCATTGTTGTGTCCTCTGACCGAAGTCAGACTATGGGACTACTGGGATAGCATATATACCTTACGTCAATTTTAACTTAATTAACTGTTAAAGTCAACGTCGTAACCGATTGTGTCACCGGTTGGATCGAATTTTATACGGAATGAAAAATCATCCAATGACGACATGTCTGCCAAGGTAGTTCCTTCACCAGGATAAAATCTAAAAATATCTCCTGGACTAACTTTAGCATTATAATCATTATCAATGTAAATTATAGACTGACCTTCACCTGATTTGTAACCATAAATGTCAGTAACTACACCTTCAGCTTTGGTAAGACCTTGAATATCCATCAAATACCAGTGTACTGAATTAATGGAAGCTTGAGGATTCATTTTAATTATTTGAACATCCCAAACACCACTACCATCTTCACTAGCCATCATACTACCTGTTGGTGAATTCTTTGGTTGTAATCCCCATCCAGATACCCAAGCGTAAAGAACAGCTGCCATAACGACAGTTATAGCTACCATTAAGATAACTGCAATTACCGGAGATACGGCTTCTTCATTGTTAACAAATCTGCGTTTCATAGATCAATCCTCTGACCGAAGTCTGACAAGTTACCTCTGAGATAGCATATATACCTTACGTCAAACGATCTCTACGTAAAACTAAGCTACCAATAATTGTCAATATTACTGTAATACTGACTCCAGTCCAAGCCAATGATAACGCCCATTGTGGAACAGAAGTAGTATCTTCGGCATGTACTTCTGGTGGGCGTAAAACTGAATCAAAAGTTGCCCATACTGAATCATCATCTTCATTAAAAATAATTGAAAGTTTAGCTTCTCCTTCTCCTAATTCAAACGATTCGGAGGGTGCTTGCCAATAAAATGTCCAACCTGAGTCACTACTACCTAATTCTAGACTTTGAACACCTTCACCAAAGTCTTCAGTTTCACTCAAGGAACCATTGGTAATTGAAATGGAAATTGAGGCAATTTCTGAATCATCATTTGCTATCAAATCTACTTGATATGTTTTTCCTGTTTCATAGTGTAAATCTTCTGGAAGGCCTTCGATACGGTAAACATTGTCTTCCGCCTGTGATAAAGGTAAAAATACACAAATTGCAATTACCAAAATCAGACTACTTCTTAATGAATTCATATGAACTTACAAACTAATTTTAGTATTCTATTTAAGAATACGTGCTTACCTCGTCAAACCTCTATTTTGTAAACTTTCAAGTATTATTCTTACTTCAGCTTCACGAAGACCTAATGAGGCTGCAGCTCCTTCTATCGTGTAATCCTTATTGCGAAGTATGTGATGTAACAATCTTCTTTCTTGATAATCACAATCTGCTCTCTGTGCTGTAGATGTAATTTCTCTGTTTAATTCACCTATAAGAGTCATCAAGCTACGCCTTTCATTTTCAACATCATCTACAGATTTACGTAAATCTTCTGAAACACGAGATAAAAGATCCATTCTAGCTTTTGAATTCATACCTCTCGATTCTTCTATTGCATCCAAAACATGCTTATGTTTTGAAGAAAGACTTGAAAGATCAAAATCTGTTTCAGCCTTTTGCTTGTAAGTTGAAGGACCCACATCTATGTGAAGTGAAACTTCTTTGGAAGCTGTGTAAACCCTACGATTGGGGCCACGGCTGCTAGGTTCATCTTTTGATTCAACAATACCATGTTCTTCTAAAATTTTAAGATGTTTAACGACTGCTTGTTGAGTAACGTCAATTTCACGTGATAATTGTAAAGGATACAATCGTTCTACCGACAATAACTTAAGGATACGTCGCCTAGTTGGATTCTCCAATAAATAGAATAATTCGTCCACTTCGTCAAATGACATATCAACCTCCGGTTGTATACCTATTGTTGTAATGGGCTAATAAAAATTACTATTGGTCCCAACAACCTTTAACCTATGTGTTCATTGTGATATTATGGACTATCGAAAACCCAGCAAGAAAGCAATTGTTGAAGCGGTTGTAGGTGTCCTAAAAGAACAGGGTTCTATTGATACCCAAACCAAAATGCATCATAAAGTCATTCAGAAATTAAAAAAAGAAGATAAAAAATATAGACTTTCCGCAGAAAGAATGAGAGTTATTGCAATTTTATCTAAAAAAATAAAAGTCGGAATTAGAACAAGATCTGTTGGAGCAGCTCCCGAGGCTGATGAAAGTGATTTCAAAAAACAAGGATTGGGATATGATCCTGTAGTAAAAAGATGGAGAAGAATAAGACCTGGTGAAGATCAAAGTGGACATCACCACCATCGTGGAGAATTCGCATCACCTGGACAGCCGTGCCCTGTTTGTACTTCACCATTAAAAAAAGTACACAATGCAACTCTATATGGTGGGAAAGTAGCCATTGGATTCAAATGTAATATATGTGGATATCTAACTGGCCACCGATGGAGGGAACCTTCTCGATACTCCTTCAGTTTGAAAGGTGGTAGATAGTTATGGCTGCAGGAAAACTAGTTTTGGTGAGACATGGACTTTCGGTCTATAATGATCAAAATCGATTTACTGGGTGGAAGGATGTAGAACTAAATCAACAAGGTATGGATGAAGCTGAACAAGCTGTAGAACTATTAAAAAATTATAACTTTGATATGGCTTTTACATCTGATTTAGTCAGAGCACAAGATACTTTGAATATAATACTAGATGGAATTAAACAAAGCGATATTCCTATCACCAAAAATGTGGCATTAAACGAAAGAGATTACGGTGATTTAATTGGTCAAAATAAGGCTGAAGCGGCTGAAAAATTTGGTGCAGAACAGGTTCACATATGGAGAAGGAGTTACGATATTCCACCTCCTGGCGGTGAATCACTGAAAGATACTGCTGATAGAGTAATTCCATATCTAAAAAATGAAATTATGCCTCATATCACAGCTGGAAAAAATATCATAATTGGAGCTCATGGAAATAGTATCAGGGCAATTGTAATGCATTTACAAGAATACTCTCCTGAACAAATATTAAAAACTGAAATAGGATGGTGTGAACCTTGGATTTTTGATTTTGAAGATGGTACTGTTACTAACTTAGAAATTATATCTAGACCTGGAAATAAAAGTATGAGTCATTTACCAGACTAACGTTCTTCGGACCAACCTTTAATCATTTCAAGATTACCTTTAGTGGCTTTTATTTTCTGTACACGTCCCCACTCATCTTTGATGATTATATCATTACCCTCTGCAAGTAAAGTTGCTGTAACAAAATATCCTGATTCTGATTTGAATTGAATTTCGAGCTGCCTTTCCGAGCCTACGTCCTCCCAAACGACTGGATAGCCTAGGTCATCGTAGAAATCACTTATTTTTTTCATGAACCTATCGGCTGCAGACATATCTATTTCAGACACTGGGAGACCGTTATTAATTGTTGTTTACCGCAGGAACATCCCTAAAGAGTGCATTCTTTGGACAAATGAAGCCCCCTAGTGTAGCGGTCCATCATTCAGGCCTTTGGAGCCTGAGACCTCGGTTCGAATCCGAGGGGGGCTACCACTCTATAATCCATAAATTTTAGTATATTTTGATTGTAAATATTCTACAAAATCATCGCTACTTGGTTCTTTTCCAGTAGCTTGTGTCATCAAATCAGCTGGAAGTAATTTTGAACCATAGACATGGATATGGCTACGCATCCAATCTAATAAAATTCGGAATTCTCCCTTAGCTATCTTATCTGGAATACTTGAATCATCTGCTAAAGCTGCGGCATATAATTGAGCAGCATAAAGATTTCCAAGAGTATATGTTGGAAAATATCCAATAGCTCCCATTGACCAATGAATATCCTGTAAAACACCTTTAGTGTCATTAGGAGGTGTTACACCCAGATATTCTTCCATCTTACTATTCCAAAATTCGGGTAAATCTCCTACTTTGATATTTCCATTCACCAATTGTTTTTCAATTTCATATCTTACCATAATGTGAAGATTGTAAGTTGCTTCATCAGATTCAACTCGAATCAGTGATGGTTCAACTGTATTGACAGCTCTATGCAAAGTATCTACGTCTAGATCTGATGGTAAATGATCGAAACATGACTTGAATTCATCAATATAATATTGCCAAAAACCATGACTTCTACCAACCATATTTTCCCACATTCGAGATTGAGATTCATGAACTCCTAAAGATACTGCTTGACCCATAGGTGTTCCTTCGTGTTCTTGCAATAATCCTTGTTCATAGGTCCCATGACCTGTCTCATGCATTACCCCATACAAACATCCAAATGGAAATTCTTCATCGTATCTAGTAGTAAAACGAACATCATTTGGCCCTGCTCCTGAACAAAAAGGATGTGTTGAAGTATCCATTCTTCCCGCATCAAAATCAAAACCTATACTTTGAGCTACTTTTAACGAAAACTCGCGTTGTTTTTCTTCGGAAAATTTGCCTATGTCTAGAAAACTTGTATCTGGTTGATTTGGACTTTCACCTACAGCTTTGACAAGAGGTACTATAGCTTCTCTAAGGCCTGCAAAAAGAGGATCTAATTGAGACACCGTCATGCCAGGTTCATAAATATCTAGTAAAGCATCGTAAATGTTGTCATCATATCCATAAAATTCTGCAGTTTTACATGTTAATTCAACCGTTTTCTCAAGATATGGTTGAAACTTTTGAAAATCATTTTCAGATCTAGCTTCTTGCCAAACTTGAAGAGCTTGTGACTTATGACGTGCTTTTTCTTCAACTAAATCTTCTGGAAGTTTTGTAGCCTTATCATAGGAATTACGTATTTCTCTAACATTAGCTGCTTGTTCTGCAGTAAGTTTTTGTGATTCTAAGGAATCTAATAATTCCCCCATTTCAGGAGCTGTAATTCTAGAATGTGTTTGTTTTGACAAAAACGCCATCATTTCTGCACGTAGTTTACCTCCTTTAGGTGGCATCATTGTCTCTTGATCCCAGCCCATTAGACCCGTTAAACTACCTAACAAATTTAGCTCTTTTACTCTGCCTATGAATTCATCATATTCGGACATAGAATGGGGGAATGGTGGGACAATTAAAGAGTTGAGTTTATTCTATACCATTATTAGTCAAAACAAAATCCTCGACCGTTTCTTCAGGAAGAGAACGATGCTTCTTTAGACGGATGTGGCGTAATCCTGGTGTTTTAGTTTTTTCCAAATGAACTATTGTTTTACAGAGATGCATTAAGGATTTACCAAAATAAGGGCCTATTTCTCCATCCTTTTCGTAAACTTGTGCAGTGATTAAAACAGGATAATCACCTTTTTCAGCTAATGGCTGAAGGATTGAAGTCATTTCTAAAAACTGACGTGAAGAAAGATGTTTGTTCTTCATGTATGACAATCGAACATAAGCATTGATAGTATCAACAACAATTAAAGAAATTTTATCATGTTCCTCTAATTTGCTAGTTAAAGTCTGATGAAGATCGCTAAGGCTTGATGGTCTAATCAATAATAATTTTGAAGCATCGCAATCACCAAAGATTTGTGTCATTCTTTCAATGGACAAACCTTCTGTATCTACAAACAACACAACATGATCTGGATAAGATTTAATCGCCTCACGTGACAATTGTAAGGCCATACTTGTCTTTCCTGTCCCAGCTTCACCATAAACAAGGGATACTGTGCCTTGCTCTATTCCACCTGCAAGTAGTTTGTCAACTCCTTCGCAAGTGGTAGAAAGTCTGGGAATCATATTCCCATTACTCCATATGTCGTTAAACTACTTAGTGCGTTCTACGTCTTAGCATTCCAACAACACCAAGTGCTGAAATTGCTAATAATAAATTGAAACCTGGTAACAGTCCTTCGTCTTCCAGTTGTTCTAGAATAGATACTGGAAGTACCTGTTGCCTACAATTTTCTCCACCATCTTCATCTTTTGCACATATTATCAGTGTGAAGGTGTCGCCTTCTGCAAATTTATGTGAAACATTACCGTCTTGTGTAATCAATGGAGCTGTTCCATCTCCAAAGTCTATAGTGAAGATAATTGTGTCAGCACCTGGATCTGTAGCTTCAAATTTGAAGTCCAACATTTCTCCTTCCTGTCCACTACTTGGCATTTGGAATTCTGTGAAAGTTGGCGCTACATTTTCAATCGTTACAACTAAACCTTCCGAAACTCCCCCGCCGTCTTCGTCTTCTGCAGTAACTCCTATAATAAATTCGCCGTCATCAATGAACAAGTATTGAGCAAAATTTCCTTCGGCTTGTGTTCCATCTGGGAAAGTCCAAGTCACTTTTACCGTGTCCTCAGGGACATCAAATGTTTGTGCATTGAAAGATAGGGTCTGTCCTTCTTGACCGAAATCATCGTAAGACACTTGCAAAGTTGGAGGTGCATTCTCAACATTCAATTCAAATTCTTTGGTTGTTATCACCGTTCCATCTGATACTGAAACTATTATTGTGTAAATTCCATCATCTGGATATCCATACCTTACAGAATCGTCTTCTATGAGATTTCCATTGCCCATGTCCCAACTGTACTCTAGGTCATCATCGTCTGCATCGAATGCATCTACCTCAAAATTAAACATCTCTCCTTCGAATACTCTATCTGTGTTGAGGTCTCCGATTTCTGGAGCGTGATTCAGAACAATTTCAGCTTCAAACTCTACCATGTCTTCCATGTTCCAATATTCATCGTACATGTAAACGGCAAACAAGTAAGTTCCTTCTTCATCAGCAGTCCATTCAAAATTAATGTCCTCATTCTCTGATGAGGTGATTACTGCGTCTGTATAATCTCCATCTATGTAGTCCCAGTCATCATTGCTCTCATTAAAACGAAGAACATCGAAGTAATACTCAGTCCCAATTTCTCCATCATAATTTGTTTGAGGGTCCAGATTAATACGAACACTGTCACCTTCCTGACTGAATTGATCGATGAACCATTCATCGGACATAATCAATGTGAAGTTGAATTGGTCTTCGTGGTTCCATTCATCATCGTATAGATCAACAGTGAACCAATACTTTCCTGGTTCATCAACCTCTAATCCAATTTCAAACCAATCACTATATCCATTGTTTATGGTGTGATTTTCGCCTGAATAATCAACGTAATCCCCATTCTCGTCCCAGATAATGGCTTCGACATAGACGTCCATTTCACAGTCACAATCTGTATCAGGATCATATCCAATGATTACTTTGTTCCATTGGTGCTCATCATTCTCATCAAATGCTCCATAGTAATCCCACTCATAGAACCACTCATCGTAGTCTTCATCGCCGCCGCCACCGCTAGTGTCGTCACATCCTACCCAGACTTCGTAGTATCCCTTATCTTCAGGTCCATTATCTGGTGGGCTTGAAGTCCATTCGTACTCACCGCATGTCTCATTATAGAGCCAAGCTTCTCCTGACTCATTAGTTACCAAACTAGCGTGGTATTCCCAATCATCTGAGGTTTCATTATGCTTAAAGATTTCAATTTCTACGTCTGCGACTGAGTCGTCGTCGATCCTGCCTTGGTGAGCAATAAATCCTACATCATCATAGACTGCATACTCATCGTCATCAACTACTGCATTATCCACATTAATTACTGTGAAATCTGATGAATTGCCATATGAGTAGAAAGGACCTTCCTGTAAAATTGCGCCATTTTCTTCGTAATAAACATATTGGTAATACCATCCTTCAGTCAAATTAGAAGAGACAAAAAGAACACCATAGTAATTTGGATTACCACTATCTACTAGATTACCATCCTCATCATAAATTTCGAAATATGCATCTTCCTTATATTCATCATCTTCTAAAACTCCACCAATGTAATCATTGACATAGTCGTCTCCATCCCAATCATCGATGACTCCTAGATGTCCAACACCATCATCACCACCAGTTCCGCCTCCGCCACCGGCATCAGAGCTTAGGTAGACATCGTAAATCCAGAATAAGTCTTCCTCATTCCAGTCCTCATCATACAGGTAAACACCGAAGTCATAGCTACCATTTTCGTAAGCAGTCCATTCCTGCTCGAACCAATCTGAATATCCATTGTTTATATCGTGCTCATCAGCAATAGTGTCTACATAATCACCAGTTGCATTATCATAAACGTCCACATACACATAGATTGTTACATTACAATCACAATCAGTATCTGGATCGTAGCCTATTATGATTGTATCAGAAGGATCAACATCGTAATCCCAATCATAGAACCATTCGTCATAGTCTCCGTCACCGCCTCCACCGCCACTTGAACGGGCATGGAGTTCAATTCCAAGATATTCTTCCTCTTCCTCTAAGTTTCCATCCTCATCATACAATTCAACATAGAAATCAAAGGTTCCATTGTATTCAGGTGACCAGTCTTGATACCAGTAATCATCATCATCGCTGTAAATGGTATAATCTTCTTCAGTTCCATTTACCCAATAACCTGTTTCATTGTCGTAAACATCGATTACTAATGTTATGTTAATGTCACATTCACACGTTGTATCTGGATCATAATCTATCTCGGCTGTGTCATCATATCCATCATCATCAGCATCATAGGTATATGCGTCAATCCAATCAAACCATTCATCCTCATCACCTGGGCCACCAGCTCCACTTGTTTGGTACAAATAAACATTGTAGACCCAGAATTCGTCCTCCCAATTCCAGTCATCATCATACATATAGACATAGAAATCGTAAGATTGACTGTCACGGGAAGTCCAAGATTGTTCAAAGTATTCCTCTTCAGTACCGTTAATTGTGTGATAAGCGTACTCATTATCTACCCAATCGCCTGTTGAATTCTCATAAACCGAAATGGAAACTTCAACGTCTATTTCACAATCACAATCTGTATCTGGATTGTAACTAATAGCTATAGTATCATCTAAATTATCTTCATCATTATCTTCGGTTTCGTAATCCCAATCTTCAAACCATTCATCGCTGTCGCAACCATCTGAATTATTGTTATCGTCATCACACTCAAGATAAACTGTAAAATTGAAGTGATCCTCGTAATTGTAGTTTTCATCATATAGATAAAATTCGATAGTGTAATTGCCGTTCTTGCTTGGTGACCATTCATCGGTTTCGAAAGAATCGACCTCAGTACCACTTATATTGTGAGAATAATAATCGCCACTTTCATAATTTCCTGTGTCATTGTTGTATGCTGAAAAATCAACATCAATATCGATTGTACAGTTACACTCGGTGTTTGGATCATATTTGATAATTATACTGTTAGCTACACCATCACCGTTTGTATCGTTAGTCTCATATCCCCAATCCTCGAACCATTCATCATAATTGGTACTAGTACTTCCAAATGAATGTAACCATCCACTCTGTAATAATTCACCATCTTCTTCATAATAGAAATCAAAGGTATAGTTGCCTTTCTCGACGTCATCTAACAAATAGATATCATAGCCATAATAGTCATGATCTGTGTTACCTGAATCATACAAATCTCCGTCTTCATCGTAGATCTCTATGTAGGCATCATCTTTAGTTTCATCACCCTCAAAGACATATGCGAGAAAATCATCGTAATCATCAGCACCATCCCAATCTTCTACACTCACTTGATGACTGAGATTATTTACTGTATCTACTTCAGTATAGGAGACGGTTTCTTCTTCTAAATCTGTACCGTTATCTGATGCCGTCCAACGGTACTCTCCACTGCTTGCATTCTTAACTGTATATTCGCCATGATAATCGGTTGTTCCATTCGCGTAGTATGACCAAATTAAACCATTGAAAAATTCTACACTTATTTCGACGTCCTTTATGCCATCATCTTCGTTGCTCGCGATAAAAACAATATCATTGTTAACTGAGTCTTCATCCTCTGCCCAAACAAGATTATCAACATTGATTGTATCGTCAGATGCTGGAGGAGACCCTGTCATTGCTGATAACTCAACATCAGTTACACTCCAATTATCTTCTAAATTATTCCATTCATCATACATTTCTACATAAAAATCGAAAGTTCCATCGTAATCAGGAGTCCAATCTTGGCTAAACTCATCCCATTCTCCATTGTTTATAGTGTGTTCATCGTAAATATATTCCACATATCCATCCTCATCGTAAATATCGACGTAAACTGTTATGTCGATATCACAGTCACAATCTGTATCTGGATCATATACTATGTAGATAGTATCATCCGACCCGTCGGCGTCCTCGTCGGATACCTCCTCATATATATCGTAAAACCATTCATCATCTGCCTCGTCGGCAACGGCTGTAGGAATTACGCTCAATACTAGGGTGAACATTAGGGCCCATGCTAGGACCTTCTGACCTGTCTGTGGATTAATAAAATACATATTATGTCCTCGGTAACTATAATTTAGTTGCGAGTATTTAATAGTAATAGATAAATTATTTGATTAAATTACGTGAGATTACTGATATAGCATATGATACAAAATAGGCTTCTTCCCAAGGTTTGAGGTAACCAACTTCAATCACATATTGTAAGAATTCTTCTTGCATTTCTACGCCTTTAGCTACCATTTCCATATCCTCAGTATGCATGCCTTTAGCAACAAATTCAATAGGATATCCTTCACGATGAGGTTGATACAAAAGATAATCCGGAATTATAGACCGACCATGCTCTGCTTCACTCATGCATGTTTTCCATTCTTTCCTTAAAAATGCATTTTCCATTAATCCACTACGTGCTTGCCGTGCCATCTTCAATGGTTCTGTAGCAACATCAATAGCAATATCATCTGGCAAATCTGGAAGTGCTTTCTCAAGCTCTGTTTCGAATAATTCTTTAGCTTTACCTAGGAAATCATCCGCTTTCTTGTCCAATAAAATCATTCCAACGGCACGGGCCTGTAACTCTCTAGCTAGTCCATTGCCCTCCAAATCCGGTTCAGAAGTATCAATAAATTTTTGAATATATTCATTTCTATTTTCTATATCATTCAATAAACCATAACCTAGAGCACTACCTCTCATAATAAGATAATCATCTGAGTCTGCTTGATCACTCAACTGTTCCAAAAGAGGCTTATTCAAATGCTCCGGAATCTTCATTTTACTGAACGGGAAGTAATTGATTCCCCTTCTTGCCAACGAGCCATAGCCCAAAGAAGATCTGAAAGTCGATTAAGATAAGGTACTGCTAAAGAATTTTTGATTTTACAAGATATAGTTCGACGTTCAGCCCTTCTAACAACTGTTCTTGCAACATCAATAAGTGCTGATATTCTATTTTGTCCAGGGATTACAAACTCTTTAGGAAGTTCAAACCTTGAAGATATGTCATCAATAAATTTTTCCAAGAATTCTACCATTTCTTCATTAACTTTATTTTTTCCAGATTCTAATTTATGATGTTTTGAAGGATCAGTTGCTAATTCTGCCATTAAAACATACAAATCTCTCTCAATGTGAATTATTTTATCCTCTAAATCACTTCCTTTTTTGCATTCTGTTCTAACTAAACCTAAAATGGCTTGAGCTTCATCAACTGTACCATAAGCTTCTGGCAATGATGATGCCTTAGATACTTTGTCTCCATAAAGAAGACCAGTCTCGCCTTCATCACCATTACGAGTGTATATCTTCATTATATTGGGAGTAGGCTATCAATTAAGAAAGTTTGTAATCAGCGTTTAGTGTTAATTAGTAATTTCATTTTCTGATTCTTGTAAGTAGTCCTTGCTATGAAATAATGTGAGTTTTCATTAATTAAAACCTTAGACCATTTCTCTATCTCTTCCATATCGGATTTACCAATTACTTCCTCTTTTGTTTTTACTTTAATTGCGAAATCTAAAAGTGTTTCAAAAGGAATTCTTCCATGACTCCCTATCTGGCCTGTGTAATCTTCCCACGAATTTTCAACAAGTTTAGCAAATCTCTGTAAAGGAGCTGTGGCCGACTCTAAACCTGAGCCTCCGTTCCCTTTGACTATGTCTATATCTATACCTGATTTAGCTCTAGAGCTTGCTTTACTCGAAAAACCCCAATATGCAAGTGCTACTTTTCTTGCTGTTTGAACAGACATTAGTATTCCAAAGTAAGAGCCACTAAATATGCAATTTGATGACACTAAAGTTTATTTCTTCGTCCGATATCGAAAGACATGAACTCAGACAAAATAGCTCCAATAATTATGGCTGTTCTTTTTTTGAGTTCAATTCTAGCTAGTAGTGGATGTTTAGAAGATACTGATGATGAAGAAATCTATTATGATGACAATAATGGTGACAACAACTCTGATGATTCTCAAAATAATAATGGAAACAACAATAACCAGAATAATGATGGTCAAAACCAAAACGATGATTCAGACAACGATGGATACGATGACAACATTGATAAGTTTCCAAATGATCCAAATGAATGGAAAGATTCTGACGAAGATGGTGTAGGAGATAATTCTGATGATTTCCCAAATGACAAATGTGCAACAAATGATATGGATGATGATGGAAAACCAGATGCAATCAAAGAAAATTGTAGCACTTCTCTGACAGAAGATGATGACATTGACGGGGATGGATTCAACAATACTATTGAATTATTAGTTGGTACAAATCCTGAAAGTCCCTCATCAAGACCTATCGACTACGATAGTGATGGAATACCTGATGCATTAGATGATGACATGGACAATGATGGAATGAATAATACGTTAGACCTATGCCCTAGAGGAAATATTGACTGGGAGGCTGGCAATTCTAATGACGACTGGGACATGGATGGATGCAAGGATGATACTGAAGACAAAGATGATGATAATGATGGAATAAATGATAGAAATGATGAGTGTGAAGAAACTCCATTAAACGAAATTGCAAATGATGAAGGCTGTTCTGCATCCCAAAGAGATTCTGATGGAGATGGAATTGCTGATTCGGTAGATATATGCTGGGGTGATGATAGTACGGGAGATAACGATGGGGATGGATTGTGTAGCGATGGGGATGAATGTCCAGATGGGCCTTTCCTTTATGGTGAAGAAGTTGATGCGCAAGGTTGTTCTTACTTTGAAAAGTCAATACCTTGGAATGGAGGTCCTTACGCTACTAATTATATGGGAACTGCAGGAGATTTCACAGTACCTGAACCAATTGATGAAAATCTGAATTTTACTAATGATTGGGTCTTCAAACAAGAATGGAGTGGAAAAGATACTTATGTTTTCATTATCTATAATCCAACCGATCCTGATAGTGTAATAACTTGGAATTCAGCCAACCCAATTGGGCAAGCAACGGAACTGAGTTTAATGTTTGAAAAATCTCCTGAGAATGTACACTATTTCTTTGGATCATATCGTGATGGAGGCTGGATGGGCGATGTGTCCTATATGGCTGGACGTGTTAATGCAGCATTAACTACAATGAATAATGAAGATAGAGAACATTGGTCTGACAGGGTTCATTACATTGCAATGGATGCAAATTTCTTGGAAGGAAGTATAGCTGATTTCATATCTGTAAAAGAATCTCCTGCTTGGTTTTGTATAGATCAATTACAGCGATGGCAAGAAGTAGGTAGTTTCTGGGATCTTAATTTTAACCAGAATTTTAGCTGGTACAGATTCCATTTTATTGCCAACGAGCCACTTTATTTCAATTTTGAATTTGGACTTGAGAGAGAATTGGCAGCTATGGAATACCACACTAGTGTACCATGTCATGAAAGACAATACATGCCTAAGAATTGTCTCAAAGGAGAATCTGTAACTTTACTTGAATGGAATATGGGAGAGAGTTACACTCATGGCGGTGGTTGGGGAGGAGGTACAAATATTCGAAATATCGAACTTCCTGAGAATATGGAAGATTTTGATTCATTCGCAGTTTACACCTATGAAGCATGTGCTGATCACAAAGGATGTAATGAATGGGATTTTATTGGATATCTAAATGCATATCAATCTAAATGTTCATTATCTGAATTTGATATTTATGATGATTGTATAAATCAAATACTTGCACAATTTGATTCTCAAGAAGATTGTGAAAATGCAGGGCATAGATGGGATGATGGAGGAGAAGATGGTTCGTCATCATGTAAAGGTAAATGGGATCGTGTTTGGAAAGCTGAGATAGGACGATATATCACGGCATACAATCGTGAAGGTAGATATATTTCTGACGCAAGTCCTATGTTAGGTGTTCTAAAAAATGAAGACATTAATGAATTTAATTATTGGCAACCTAATGCTTATGGCCTAACCGTAAAATTATTCTTCTGGAATGAAAATAAAGAATATACTCCTGTAGGTGCTGAATATCTACATGGAGCAACAAGAAAATTCAACTTAGATTACAATAACATATTTGGTAATGAGAATCCATTCGAATACAATGTTACGGATGATACAGAAAGAGTAGAAATTGTTACTTTTTTTACGGGGCATGGTCACAGTAGTACTGATGAAAATTGTGCTGAATTCTGTAATCACCAACATGAGTTTACTGTTAATGGAAATACTCTTGACCTGCTTCAACATCCAAATGGTGGAACTTCATACGGGTGCTACAATAGAGTGAATGAAGGAGTTTCAGCTAACCAATACGGAACGTGGGTCTATGGAAGAGCAGGATGGTGCCCTGGTCAAGATGTAGAATATAATCGCATAGATATCACTAGCCAATCTAATGTTGGAAATAATCAAATTAGTTATCGTGGCTTATACCAAGGAGAAGAATATGATCCAAGTGTAACTGATCCTGACGGTTATTTACCTGAAATTAAGCTACGTATGTGGATTATTACTTACGAAACTCAATAATTGTCTATTTCAGTTCTAAAATACTTGTAGAAACACCACATTGAAACTGCTCCAAGTATATGCCATAGAGCATGACCTTGTAACAGCGAATCTGGATCACACAGAACTCCGCCTGTTCTACTTGGCTGCCAAATAATTGTAGCTAAAAAGTATGAGGCGAAACCTGCCCAAAAATAAGGTGCATGAGTTCTTTCCAACTTAATGTCTTCAATTCTGTATAAGAAAAATGCTAAAGCTGCCCAAAGCAGGATTGCTTCAAATTCACTCAAGATAAAATCTATTGGTGTTTTACCTGGGTTTGTATACAAAAATAAGAACAAAATTATCGATGTGGGTAACAAAAATATTACATGTGGTTGTTTCTGATATTTTAGTGCTAACTCTTGAGAAAGCCAAATTCCAATTAAAGCACCCCACAAAAATGTGAGAAGGCTAAATTTCCACAACAATAGTGCAAAAATAACGTTAGCACTCAAATAATAGATAACAAATTCTTTTTCGGACCATCTAAGAAATCTTGAAAAGTTATAGAACACAGGCATGGAAATATACATCATCATACCAGAAACATCTAACCAACCTCCCCATTCTGTATTGAAACCGTGCATGGCAAAACTGCCCATGCCTACTGCTACGCATGAAATTCCGTATAATATAAGGAACCAACTTCTTGTAGAAAGAGAAGGTTTACCTTCGGTTGGATCATACTGTGCCATCCAAAGAATATATAGTCCAACAAATACAAAAGCTAAATTCGAAATTGTGTTTGTAGGTTCACGAATCCAAGTTTCGCTAACCTTTTCACAATAGCCTGAAGCACTTGTACCTGTCCACTCCCAACCATTCAAGATATACAATAATCCATAAACTACAAATATTATACTTATAACAAAAAACACAGAAAAAAATTCTTTTCTTTCTTGAATATATTTGTTATCTATCAAGCTATCTTAATTTTCCTTACGTATCCACAATCTTTACATTCATAATTAGGATAAAGATCTGGATTATTTGGAGACGCACCATGCCAATGGAAGCAATATTTCCTACACTTAACACAATAAGAATTTTGTTTGTACCCTTTGTACTTATGTGGCCTATCCTTCGCAAATTCATTAATGTCTGTTTCAGCCATAATTTATTACCTTTAGGCATTTCGTATTATAAGGATTGAGGGAGTTTATTTTATCAAAAAAATTTAGGCATCATGGCATAGTTTTTTATAATAAGGAAACAGAATTAGATTTATGAGAAGAAGGCACATGGCTTCAAGTGAAGCTAACAAAACTACTCTATGTGGCCACAGTGCAACCATTCAGGAATTTAGAAGAATGGAAAAAATAAAACCTGAAGAAGTAACCTGTCAGCGTTGTTTGAATATTTACTCTAGGATTCAAAACAAAGAAATGAATTCCGAAAAGGCAAAGCTTTCTGCCAAAACCTAAATTAGATAAAATTTTTTTTAAGAAAACATCCGTTCTACATAAATAGAGTGTACTAGACTAACATCCGCCCAAAATAAAGTGGGCACAGTTCCGTCGACCTTCTTGCGTTGGATGACTTCCCTGTGCCCGGGGTGGAATTGGTTCATGACCCGAAGGTCATGTCCCTTTTCCGGCGTACAAGTTTTGTTTCCCGCAGCACCCTGCTTGTTTCCTGGCTTGCGTGCTTAGATCGTTTCCCCTTGTTCTCCAAGTTGTTTCCCTCTTATCCCGCTCGATTGTTTCCTCCGGTGTCCCGGTTGTTTCCTTCTTGCATTCAAAGATCGTTTCCCCTTAGTTTCCCAAGTTGTTTCCTTCTATGCTTTCCCTTTGTTTGTTGGCTTCATAACCCGAAGGTCATGTTTCCCAAACATCGGGAACTTACAACAGACAAGGGGGGTATATAGAACCTTTCAGATATACTTAAATATGATGAGCGCAAACAACGTTTTTCACGCTATTTTTTACAACTTTTTTGTACTGAATTAATGTTTCCAAATGTGTCCGGTGTCATCCAAATCGAAAACTGAACGTAAAAGTTCATCCGAAAACTTCTTGCCAAGAGCATCTGCAGCATCATAGTATGATTTCAGAACTTCCATATCTACTTCACTTTTTTCAGTATCAAAACCAACTTTAATGTCAAAATGGAAATTTACTTCAGATTCTTTTTCATCTAAATCAAACGATCTTAGATAACCAGCTTCCAATAATAATTCTCCTAAATCAATCAACTTCTTACCACGTTCTGTGCTGAATATCTCAAAGCTTACTTTGGCCATATCCTTTGGATTAGAGTCTACTATAAGTCTGTGTTTGCCATCTTGCACACTTCATCGAAATGTTCTTTGTCTACTGGTTGTACTGATAATCTTTGGCCGCGCTTGATTACAAGCATCCCTTCTAAGCCATCATTATCCTTCAATTGATCCAGCGTCACCATTTCATCGAACTTAGTTACTGGTTCCATATCTACCAAAAACCATCTAGGTACTTCTTCTGTGGCTTTAGGGTCATAGTATTTTGATTTCTTATCGAATTGTGTGATGTCAGGATATGATTCTTTACAAATCTTAGAAATCCCTGCAATATGTGGTGGTTTAGTGTTAGAATGATAATAGAGAACCATATCGCCTATCTTCATCTTATCTCGCATGAAATTTCGAGCTTGATAATTCCGAACTCCATCCCAATGAGTACTGCCGTCTTTCATTAGATCATCAAAAGAATAAACATGAGGCTCGCTTTTCATCAACCAATAATTTGGCATTATTTAGTTAATTCCTTAGCCTGTTTAACCCATTCGTCGCGCTTGACTCTTCCTGGGAAGAATTCAATTGCAACATTTACTTCCTCTTCTAAATCGGGAGTCATTCGAGCAATCTGCACAAACATATAGATTCCTAAAGCATTGAGTTTTTCTTCGATGAACGGTCCAATTCCTTTGATTACTTGTAGGTCATCTTTTGCAACAACAATAGATGCTGCGACAAATGCTCTAGTTAATCCTCCAATTCCAAGCAATGCATTTCCTTTCTTACTCGTCCAAGTAATAATTTCACTTCCATCTGAATCTGTGATAGTCGCAGTTCCTTTCTTTTCGAAAGCTGAAGCATCTTCCAAATCAATTTCACTTGCATCTTTCTCTACTGGTTTAGATAATGTGCTGCTCGTTGCCTCACCTAAAACTTCAAAATCAATTTTTTCTGAGCGTGCTTTAACTCTTTCAAGTTCTTTTTCCTTCTTTTCTTCTTTAGTTAATGGAACTTCTTCAATCGGTTCTGACTCTTCCTTCGCTACGTCAACGGCCCAACTGAGATAAACTGAAGCAGTACCTAACTTGATTAGACCCTCATACTCAGCACCATCTGTGCTTGGTTTATCATCCTTGAAATTAACACGGAATTTGATTTTATCATCATCATCTGCGACAAGCGCTGATTGCCTACCTATTTCATTTGGATCAGAAACTATCGCAAATCTTTTGCCATTTTCTTTGAGGTCCAAATCTTGCATGTTTACAATTCCACCTGATTTCAAACCAGATATTGTAATAACTTGTTTAGAAGAAATTTCTTCTCCTGGTTCAAGTCCTTTAGCTGGCGTAATTACAAACGGATCCATCTTAGTTCCTGCGCCACCATCAAATTTAGGTTTGGAAGATGTGTTTTCAGGTTCAGGATTAGATGTTGCTACTACTTCTGATTCTTCTTCTTCCTTCTCTGTCTCTTCACTCTTTTCAGAAACATGAATGAATGCCTCGCCTTTGAATTTACCATCAGAATGCTTCATCACAACTTCGTACTTATATTCTCCAACTTTCTTTGGATGTCCTGAAATTATTCCTGTCTTCGAATCTATTTCTAAACCTTCAACTAAATCTCCTGAAATACCATAAGTAACTCTTCTCAAATCTTCATACTTCATGTAACTTCTGTAATTCTTTGCATATTCATGCAATGAAGGAACCATGCGAATCTTCGCATCACCATCACCAATTGTGTAGTCTACATGTGCTGGACCATAGATTAGTGCATTGTCATATTGCCTCTTGAGAAGAGGAATTAGAAGAAGTAAGAGAAGTAGTAAAATCCAACAACACGTAGTTTTCCAGTCGCCAGCTGAAGTAGAGGTACTGCCTGTTGAAGCTACGCCTTGTAGCATATCATTGGTACCGTCACCATCTGAATCTGCAGGATTTCCTGTTGCATCTGGATTATATTCATCCTTGTCTAAAATTCCATCCTTATCAAAATCACCGTTAGCATTTGTGGGCAATGGATCCCAAGCATCTGGAATTCCATCATCATCTGTATCGACTATCAATGGGCTCGAACCAAGTGCTGCCTCTTCGTCATCCGAAAGGCCGTCGTTGTCATCATCAGTATCTTCATTGTTACCAGTACCATCACCATCCGTGTCTAACCATTCAGCTGCATTTGTTGGAAATGCATCTTCTGTATCATTGTATCCATCGCCATCATCATCAGGGTCAGTGCTATCTGGATCGAAATCTCCATCAGTATCTAGTGGTGTACTTGTGAAATTCAACGGGTCTGAACCTTCCGCTATCTCGACCGTGTCGTTGTAACCATCGCCGTCATCATCAGTGTCAGCATTGTTTCCAACTTCATCTCCATCTGTATCCTCCCATTCATTAATGTCATCAGGGAACGCGTCGAAATCATCTGCGATTCCGTCACCGTCTCTATCCTCAACCTCACATATCTGTATCTCGTTAACTGTGACATTGAATGGGCCGTCACAATAGCCATCATCATCTGTGTCTGGATCTAATGGATCTGTTTCGCCTTCATCTACAGTGCCATTCCCATTTGCATCTTCTACAATATCATCCAACCCGTCATTATCATCATCTGGATCCGCATTGTCGCCTATACCGTCCCCATCATTGTCTGCCCAATCGTTTGGATCAGTTGGGAATAAATCTGGACCTACTTCACAAATGCCCTCGACAGCGATTAAACCGTCACAATAGCCATCATCATCTGTATCAGCTTTCAACGGATCTGTGGCTGGGTCTGATGATTCCTCCGTAGTATCATTCAAACCATCATTATCGTCGTCTGTGTCTTCATTATTTCCAATACCATCTCCATCAGTGTCAAACCATTCTGTATCATTAGTTGGGAATAAATCCGGACCGGCCTCACATATTCCTTCGACAGCATTTGGTCCATCACAATAGCCATCGTCATCTGTGTCTGGATCTAATGGATCTGTAACTGGGTCTGATGATTCCTCCGTAGTATCATTCAAACCATCATTATCATCATCTGTATCTGCATTATTGCCAATACCATCTCCATCAGTGTCAAACCATTCTGTAGCATTAGTTGGGAATAAATCCGGACCGGCCTCACATATTCCCTCTACTGCAATTGAACCGTCACAATAGCCATCATCATCGGTATCAGCTTTCAACGGATCTGTGGCTGGGTCAG
>CAZYZI010000003.1:0-42312 GCA_964651915.1 uncultured archaeon
CAAGACTTTCAGCGAATTTAGCTTGCTTACAAATTTTACTTCTAAAGATTGTACTCTACAAAAAATAAGCCTAAATAGTGAGTTTGGAGGCATGAGATTACGCCTTCCTTTTATGAGTGCAGCTATGACATCTGTTACTGGTTATGAAATGGCATTATCATTAGGTAAAGAAGGTGGAATAGGTATTCTTCCTGCAAGACTATCAATAGATGAACAAGTAGAAATCATTGAAAAGATTAAAGGGTATGAAATGGGATTTGTGGAAGATCCAATTA
Organism: uncultured archaeon; assembly: GCA_964651915.1. Classification (GTDB taxonomy): domain Archaea; phylum Thermoplasmatota; class Poseidoniia; order MGIII; family CG-Epi1; genus CG-Epi1. Next base: position 276 of record CAZYZI010000003.1, read on the forward strand.
CAGTTCGAGAAACAGCCACTATTGATGAAGTAGTTAGGCTTGTTGAAAAGCACGGCCATTCAAAAGTCCCTATAGCTGACAGAAATAATGTATTTTTAGGATTATTTAGTTTTGATAAATATTTAGATGCTAATGCAACACCTGGTGAATCAGTTACTACTATAATGATTGAGCCTAAAGATTTGCCTTGTTCTAAAAATCCTAATATTAGTTTGGAAGAAGCAAAAAGTGAATTGAGTGAAAAGAATTATCTAATTGTTTTAGATGAATTGGGAAGGTTAGCAAAAATTGCATTTAGAAAAGATGTAGAAAATATAGCAGTAGGAGCTGCAATATCAACACATAAAGGCTGGAAAACTCGAGCTAAATCTTGCGTAGAGGCTGGAGCAGATATGATTGTAATAGATACATCTGATGCTTTCAATGAATTTACAACTAAGGTTATTAAAGAGTTTAAAGAAATGAAAAATTCGGTACCTATTTGTGCAGGAAATATCATAACTTATGATGGTGCAAAATATCTGATGGAAAATGGTGCAGATTTAGTGAAGGTAGGAATGTCTTCAGGATCAATATGCACAACTCAAAGGGAAAAGGCAACAGGTAGAGCACCTATGACTGCCTTACTTGAAGCTGCAAGAGCAAGGGATGACTTCCAGAAAGAATCAGGGAAATATGTCCCCTTGGTAATTGACGGAGGAGTTTCTGCTGCAGGAGATATGATTATAGCACTTACAGTTGCAGATATTGTAATGATGGGAGGATATTTCAATCATTTCTTTGAGGCTGAAGGTGAGAAATTAGATGAAAACATGCAAGTAACAAGCCATGAACCCGATATCAAATTTATTGCAACTTGGGGGGAAGGTTCAGCAAGAGCTAGAAATTTGGATAGATATGGTCATGTTGCAAGAAAAACATTTTTTGCTGAGGGTGAAGAAGGAACTGTAGAAAATTGGGGAAGGTTAAAACCGAAACTCAAGCAAGATATACGTAAAATTAAAGCTGCATTGAGTAATACAGGCTGTATGAATTTAGATGAATTTAGAAATAAAGCAGTTATTGAATCAATGTCAACTTATACGCAGCAAATAGTGGGCAACACTCACAATATGCAAGTTAAGGAATAAGCACTTACTTACTATCTTTACAAATCCTAACTAATTCTAATCCCAAATCTTCGATGCCTGTATTATCCATAACTGAAACAGATATTGAGTTTTCATAATCTAGTGGTGCTTCAGGTTCTAAATCTGATTTGCTATAAACATCAATCCAATTATAATTCGAATATCTGTCTTTTAACTCCTTGTGCAAAGATTTTTGAGTATCAGTAGAATATCCGGAAGTACCAGATAAATCTGTAAGAAATACAATCACTGGTTCCAGATGATCAAGTGCAGCTATACCTTGTTTTTCCATGTCATTACGATCGGAATCAGGCCTATCAAGTAAACCTGGCGTATCCATTACTTGAATAATATCATATTTGGCTTTTATGTGTCCTAATGAAACACCTTTAGTAGTAAAGGGATAGCTTTTGACTTCAGGTTTTCCTGAAGAAATAGCACTAATTAAACTGGACTTACCAACATTGGGAGCGCCAGCGAATACTGCTAATGGTTTTTCAGTATCTACATTTGGCAAATTACGGAATACAGATCTTGCTGAAATAAGAAAATTAAGATTTTTCTCAATTTGCCTAACTACATTTGTCATTTTGGTATAAGCCTCACTCATAATTTTCATAGTGTTTTCAGCACTTTTTCTTGCTCTAGCCTTAGGAACATACTTTGTTGCAATCATCAAAACTTCTTTACGAGCCCAATCTGCAGCTCCAAGTGCTTTCCGTAATTTGTCAACTCCAACAGTTAAATCTATTATAGCTCTATCAAAAGAGTGTATAGTGTCAAATGAAGGAAAGGCTTTGACATAAGAATGAAGAGGGTTTGCAATATTGTCAGCAACTGAATGGATCTTTCTAACAGCAGTTAAACGTGCTCTGTAATCTGCATTTCTAACACTTTCTTCAACCCTTGAAGCACGCCTTAAAGCCCTATCAATCAATTCTTCAGTTGTAGCAATTGTTGGTATTTCTTGAAGATTCACAACTTATCAATGATAGCGTCACCAAATTCACTACATTTTAGCAATTTAGCACCATCCATTAGCCTCTCAAAGTCATAAGTGACAGTCCTAGCTCCAATTGCACCTTCCATGCCTTTAACGACAAGATCTGCAGCTTCAGTCCAACCAAGATGACGTAGCATCATTTCACCAGAAAGGATAACCGAACCTGGATTTACTTTATCTTGACCTGCATATTTTGGAGCAGTACCGTGTGTTGCTTCAAACAAAGCGTGTCCTGTATCATAATTTATGTTAGCACCGGGTGCAATTCCAATCCCTCCAACTTGTGCAGCCAATGCATCAGAAATATAGTCTCCATTTAGATTTAGAGTAGCAATAACATCATATTCAGAAGGTCTGGTTAGTATTTGTTGAAGCATTGCGTCTGCAATTACATCTTTAACAATAATTTTTTCACCATTATTAGGATTTGTAAAAGAATGCCAAGGTCCTCCATCTAGAGGTTCAGCTTCAAATTCATCTCTGGCTAATTCATAACCCCAGTCTCTGAAACCTCCTTCCGTAAATTTCATTATATTTCCTTTATGGACTAAAGTAATTGATTTTTTGTTATTTGAAATTGCATATCTAAAAGCAGCTCTAATCAAACGTTTAGATCCTTCGCTAGAAACAGGTTTAACACCAAGGGAACTAGTTTCTGGGAAACGAATTTTAGAGACATCCATTTCATTCTTTAAGAATTCGATAACTTTTTTTACTTCAGGAGTGCCTGAATTCCATTCAATACCAGCATAGATATCTTCGGTATTTTCTCTGAATATAGCCATATTTACTTTCTCAGGTTCTTTAACGGGACTTGGAACTCCAGTAAACCATCTAACAGGCCTAACACAGGCAAAAAGATCTAAACGTTGTCGTAAGGTCACATTCAAGCTTCTGAACCCTCCGCCAACTGGTGTTGTTAGCGGCCCTTTTATTGCAACTAAATGTTCCCTAATGGCATCTAAGGTTTCTTCAGGTAACCATTCATTTATCTCATTGAATGCTTCTTCACCAGCTAGAACTTTCTTCCATGATATTTTTTTATCATCACCATAAGCTTTCTGAACTGCAGCATCCAAAACTTTCATTGCTACTGGAGTCACATCTTGGCCAATTCCATCTCCTACTATAACGGGAATAATGGGATTATTTGGAACGTCTAATTTTCCATTGCTACATGTAATAGAAGCTGGTATCATACTTGGTGCTAAGCAGGGCTGTATAAATCGGCCACGGAGTTATATAATAACCACAGTTTCGTGGGGGTATTCAATGGGAATTCTAAACTCACTAGTTGTAGGAAGTGCCCCTCTTATGCCAAAATTTATGATTGGTAAAATTGCTTCAGTTTATGTTGCAGGGGATAAACTTGAAGATGGTTTAAATTTGGCTAAAAAGTTAAATTCAAAGGGGTTCTCAGCTACGCTTGATCTTTTGGGTGAAGAAGTAACAAATAGGAAACAGACTAATTTTATCAGAAATTCTTATTGTGATTTATTGGATGGTATAGCTAATTGGGGAATCGATTGTAATGTTTCTCTTAAGCTAACAGCTTTGGGGTTGAAAATTGATGAAGAACTTTGTTGGGATAATTTAAGTGTTGTATTAGATAAAGCTAGGGAATATAATAATTTTATTAGGTTGGATATGGAGAATTCGGAAGTTACTGATGCTACAATTCGTATGTGTAAGAAAGGTCAAGTTTATTATTCAAAGTGTGGAACTGTTTTGCAAGCATATATGAAAAGGACATCAAATGATATTGATGATTTAAATTCACACAATACGAATATTAGACTTTGTAAAGGTGCATACAAGGAAAGTGAAGAATTAGCATACCAAGGTTATCAAGAGATTAGGGATAATTATCTGATAGCTGCCGAAAAAATGATGGATAATGAAATTTACATTGGCTTGGCGACCCATGACCAATGGTTAATTGAGAATCTAGAAAAATTAATAGAAAAGAAAAATTATCCAAAGAGTAAATATGAGTTTCAAGCCTTATCAGGTGTGCCAATTGACAAAGTATTAGAAAGACTAATTCAACAAGGTCATAAGGTTAGATATTACATACCGTATGGACCCGAATGGTATGCCTACTCATTAAGGAGAATGAGGGAAAATCCAGATATTTGGAAAGATACATTGAAGGCTTTTGTATTCCGTTCTAAGCATAGAAAGTGATAACGTCAGCTTTTTGTAAAGCACTCGAGTAGTAAACACATGGCGAGAAGGGTAAGTAGGAAAAAAAAGTTGGTTAAAGCAGCCGTTCCTAATTACAGAGAAGATAGTAAGACAGCCTCGGGACCCGATCCAAAACTCGCAATTGTTGCACTTTTATTAGTCGTTCTTCTAATAGGTAGTGGACTTTATCTTACTTCAATGGTCGATGAAGCTCCCGAAGTATCATATGGAGTTGAAGCTGATTTATTAACTGACAATCATAAAACACAACCTGGATATGATACTGATTTTGTAATGATAATTCAGAATACAGGATTAATTACAGACACTTTTGATATTTCTGTCAAGTCTAATGATGGTGGTTTCACAATTACTATAGAAGATAATTATGAATCAGTAGTTATAGAGAGTGGTAAGAGAAAACCAGTAATAATTAATGTTCAAACTTCAGAATCTTCTAAAGGTATGCTATACGCATATATGGAGATAAAATCGAGAGGAGACAGTGGTCAAACAGCGGATGTAAAGCTCACAGTAGATACAGATTATGAATTTGGGAATAAGACATCATTTGGTAATTCAGTTGATGTTCATTATGCAGGTATTTTAGCATCTAATTCAAAGTTATTTGATTCGAGCATGGAATATATTTGGGATAATTACATGCATAGGAAAGATGGAGTAACAGATCAAAATAAACACATAGATACTCTTAATGCTAATAATATTGGGTGTGATGGTGAAGGATATCCTACTGCTGATTGTGAAGGTGGCCGAGGTATGATTAAGGGCTTTGATGCAAAAATGGTTGGAATGTATGAAGGTCAGACGTTGTCTGTTCGCATTCCCGCAAAAGATGCTTATGGAGAAGCTGGGGCAAGTAGTAGTGATTTAGCTGGTGAAGATTTAATTTTCACTATTGAAATGGTTAAGATTAATTAAACTACAAAATTTCCAAACTCACGGCAAAACACACAAGATTCGCTTCCTCCAGATGGTTCACCGCATGAAGGGCAGTTTGAAAGTTTAGGAGGGGGTGTAACATTTTCTCTTATTTTTTCCATTCCATTTACTAATGAATGACGCGTACCAGGTTGTTTACTTTCTAATTCCATAACTATCTTTCTAAAGAAATTTCTTTGAGCTTTACCAGCATATGGGCAATCACCATCATGGAATTTCATTCCTTTTAAAATGGCGTAAAGATATACTTCTTGTTCTGGTAATCTTCTTAACGGTAATAATCGAGGTACGAATCCTTTCTGTACATATTTGTGTGGTGCCATTCGATTCATTCTTGAAACATCACCTCTAGAATGGTTCATCATTATAGTTTGGGAAAAATCATCTAAATTATGGCCTAGAATCATACAATCAACATTTGCATTTCGTGCCATTTGATTAAGTGATCTACGACGTAAAATTCCGCAAGGGGAGCATGGTGAGGCTTCAGGTGGTTTAGTAATTAATAACTCTCCAAGAGTCATTCCTATTAACTGCTTATAAGAAAATACTTCAATTGGAACATTTAATTCATCACATGCTATTTTTGCACAATCAAGAGAGGCAGACCGATAATTTTCAATTCCTTCATCGACTGAGAGCCCTACAATTTCTGTTTCTCTCTGATTGCAATACATATTTAGAATATTGAGGGCTACCATTGAGTCTTTACCACCTGAAAGACCTATGCCTATACGTTTAATTTCAATTTTAGAATTATTTACTAATTCATTAATTTGCGTTCTCAATTCTTTAATTGCATTTTTTTCAAAAGAACGAAAAAAGCATTTCTGACAAAGTATTTCGCCTGAATAACGGCGACTGATAACTGGTTGAGTATTGCAAGATTTACAAGGCACAAATGAGCATACATACTACTTTATATCCTTTCAATGGTGCCGAAAGTATGACACACTTTTGACACTATAAAGATAATAAATAAAATATTATGGCAACTTTTATGCGTCAAAAAACATTAGGTTTATATAGTAGGTTCTTATAGGAATGATATTATGGCACCACTTGGACCCCTTACTACAAACAGATTAACCGTACGTTTAGACCCTGAAAGGGCGGCCAGAATTGAGTATTGGGCTACGGAAAATCCACTAAAAATCAAATCTTATAATCAATTGATACAGGAAGCATTAGATGAATATCTAGACAGACATACTGTTTCACCTACTCACGATTCACTAACGGTGAAGATACCTCAGAAAGTAAGAGAAAAGTTACACGATTTACAAGAAGATGGTTATGGTAATATTGATCAAATTGTTTCTGAAGCTCTTTTACAGCATTCCACTTCAAAATACAGAGAAGAAAAGGATTACCAATTCCTTCGCAATGAAGTTAATACAATAGCTAATAGAAGAAAAATGGTCTTCTCAGATTATGGGGGTGACTAATTATGATGGATAGATTGGAAAGTTTTGATTCTAGTGATTTAATGGAATTTATAACTCCACCAAAAATCAAACTAATTGGTAGTGGTGGTGCTGGAAACAATATCTTAGATAGATTATATAGTACAAGAATAGAAGGTGTGGAAACGATTGCTCTCAATACGGATGCAAATCATTTAAGTAAGTGTAAAGCACATTCAAGGAAAGTTTTAGGAGCAAAAATTACCCAGGGAAGAGGTACAGGAGGAGATCCTCATCTGGGAAAACGTTGTGCAGAAGACGATGAAGATTCCCTAAGAGAAAAAATAGATGGTGCAGACATGGTATTTGTCATTGCAGGAATGGGAGGAGGAACTGGAACAGGAAGTGCACCAGTTGTTGCAAAATACGCTATGGAAACTGAAGCATTGGTAATAGGTGTCGCAGTTTTACCTTTCAAGGAAGAAGGATTACCAAGAAGAAAAATAGCATTACAGGGTTTATCCGAGCTCAAAAAGAATTGTCATTGTGTAATTGAATTGGATAATGAGAATCTAAATGAATTAACTAATGGAGATTGCCCAATGAAAAGAGCGTTTGATGTGATGTCTGATTTAGTAACAAGAACAGTGAGATCATTGTCTGAAGTAATAACTGAACCATCAACTATAAATGTTGATTTCGCAGATTTAAGAAAGATTATTGAAACTGGAGGAAATGCTAAGGTTTTGTATGGTGAATCTGACAATTCAGATCCAGGAAGTGTTTTAGATTCATTATTGGGTAATCCACTGCTTGGCTCACATTACCAAGGGGCTGAAGCTGTAATGCTTCATATAACTGCAAAGAGCGAATTTTCATTGAATAATTGTCATGAGGTTCTTGCAGCATTAAAATTAGAATTATCTGAGGATGTTAATTTGATATGGGGTCTTCGAACAGATGATTCTATGGATGCTAATGTCAAAGTTGTGATGCTTGTTGCAGCTATACCTGATAGTAATTTGGATGTTGAAAAAAAAAGTGACGAAATGATTCCCCTTCTTGGCGAATCAGTTCAAATGATTAACTGATAATTATCACACCTTCGTTCGCTACAAGCCTTGTTATCTAAGCAAGGTTTGTGGCACCATTCAATTTTCTTTGATGTCTTCAGGTTCCATAACCATTACGTCTTTTAGATGTCTATATTTTTCGTCATAATCTAAACCATATCCTACTACAAATTCTGGTGGTATTTCAAATCCAACGTAATCTACTTCAAAATCTAATTTAGCCACTTCCTTTTTGAATAAAATAGTTGCAACAGATACAGATTTCGGGCCTGAATTTCTCAATCGCTTAACTAAGAAGTTGATTGTAAAACCAGAATCTATAATATCTTCAACAATAATTACATCTCTTCCATCAATATCAGCAGATATATCCTTCCTAAATTTTATTGTTCCAGTTGAAGAATCACCTTCATAACTACGTATTTTAACAAAATCAACCTCAGCATCAAGTTCTACTTCACGAAGTAGATCAGCCATGAAAACATAACAACCATTTAGGATTCCTATGAAAATAGGTTTTTTACCTTTATAATCGGCAGTAATCCTTTCTCCTAAGGCTTTTACTCGTTTTTTTATTTCGGATTCTGATATTAGTATCTTCATGTTTCAGTATTTTACTAAGGAATGAACATTATATTGATTTAGTTTTTTTCTTCCATTCAGAGATTCAAGTTCTACCAGAACGACAAATCCATTAATTTTTCCTTTGAGTTTTGACACTAATTCACAGGTAGCTTCAGCAGTACCTCCTGTTGCTAATAAATCATCAACAATCAAAACACTTTGATTTTCTTTAATACTATCTTGATGTATTTCTAAAGAATCAGTTCCATATTCTAAATCATATGTTACTTTTTTAGTCTTACAGGGTAATTTCCCAGGTTTTCTAACAGGAACAAAGCTTGCCCCTAGTATGTCTGCAATAGGTGCTCCAAATATGAATCCCCTAGATTCGATCCCGACGACAACATCGATATCTAAATTCATAAATGGAGATGCCATTTCTTTTACAGATATTCTTAGAGCCTTAATGTCAGATAATACGGGTGTAATATCTTTGAATATTATACCCTTCTTAGGAAAGTCAGGTACATCTCTAATGAGGTCTCTAATATATTCCATAGTTAATTGATTTGCTAATAGGTGTTTGAGAACCCACAATTAAGTGGATTCTCTTCTATTTTGTATCTCTAATCTGCGTATATCAATGCAAGTATTGAAAATACGTTGATTGCCCATAGAGGGATTGATATCTGATCAGCTTTTCCTACAAATATTTTTATTGCAGTCCATGAGAGGAAACCCCAGATTATTCCTTGTGTAATGGAATAAGTGAAAGGAATCAACATCATAGCCATAAATGCAGGGAATGCAGTCTCGAAATCATTCCAGTCTATCTTTGCTATTGGTTTACACATAAACAAACCAATAAGCACCAGTATTGGTGCTGAAGCAGCCAATGGTACCATTTGTATCATTGGAGCTAAGAACAAGAATGGAATGAATAGAACTCCTGCAAAAGCAGCAGTTAAACCACTTCTTCCACCAGCCTCGATACCTGCGGCAGATTCAATATAACTGGTTCCAGAACTTGAACCAAATAAACCAGCAATAGCTGTAGAACCACCATCAACAATCAATGATTCTTTGATGTTACGTGGGTCTCCATTTTCATCGTTCAAACCACCGACTTCAGAAACTCCTACAAATGTAGAGATACTGTCAAACATATCAGTGAACAAGAAAGCAAACATTGCAGGTAAGACTGCAAATTTTAGAGATTCTACTAGAGGCATTCCAAGAGTTGTTTCTGCACCATTATAACCTTCTGTCCAAGTGTTTCCTTCAACGGCCAAACAAGCTTCTTCAGTTGCAAGGGCAGCATCACTACAAGCCCAACTCATTGCTGGAACTACCTGTTCTGAGAAGATTGCAGCTACGAGTGTAAAGTCAGGACTTTCAAACATATTCTCTGGGACGGCTACCATCTCAGCACCACCTAGTACTCTTCCATACATGAAAGCGTAAGCAGTGGTTGCCAATATTCCAATGCTTAGTGCACCAGGTACTTTCCTACCAATTAATGCACCAGTAAACATTAGACCAAATATGAAAACCATCATTGGTTGATTATATCCTAGTAATCTGTCAACTAAAGAACCATCATCAGGGAACATATTACCTAACGCTAATATAGTTGAGAATGGATCCTTTCCAACAACAAAACTAGCATGGTCTGCAAATCCTAGAAGTGCTAAGAATAAACCAATTCCTATAGCTACACCATACCTTAACTGGGTTGGAATAGCTTTTACAATTTCAGTACGTATGTTGAAGACTGAGAGTAAGATAAATATAACTCCAGACCAAAATACGGCACCTAATGCAATGTAAGGATGAACATTCATGCCCCAAGGAGCAGTTACTGTGTAGGTAAAGAAAGCATTAAGCCCCATACCCGGCGCCAGAACTATTGGATTTTTCGCATAAACACCCATTGCAATACTACTAAATGCACTAACAAAAACAGTTGCAGTAACAAGTGAGTTACCAGCATCTGTAATGCCGTGGTATGCAAATCCTTCTCCTAAAATAGCTGGATTAACAAATATGATATATGCAGTTGCTAAGAAGGACGTTAATCCTGCCATCAACTCAGTATTCATATCGGTTTTATTTCCAGTCAAATCAAACATGTCTTCTAGCATATCATCACCACCGCCAGCAGCTGGCGCCGGTTCTGGTTCACTAGGCATGTCATCGCTACCATTTTCTGTGTCGTCGTCACTCATGGTTATAACACCTAAACATGTTTACATGAGAATCGTTTATTAAGTGTATCGGACCTTTTAAGAAGGTTTTTTCTTTGCTTTTATCATCTATAAACTACGTTTTTTGTAATCAGATTGGTTGTAAACTTTAATCTGGTTATTTTCCGCCCATTCTTTCCACATTCTATAGTCTGTTTTTTTCATTCCTTTTTTATGAAAATATATTCCTTCAGCTCCACTAAATTTAATCGCTTTTTCTATTAGTTCTGAAGTTAGTACATTAACTCCATAATTTGCAACCATATGTCCAAAACATACTTCATGTGAAAATGCAGCTTCAGTAAATCTTGGAGTATAATGTCCACCACCAATTCCAATTACATTAATTCCCTTTGCGGGTTCTAAATCTAACAAAGAACTGATGAGAGCTTTTGCAGGCTCATGTTTTTCCCATTCAGCCTCACTTGATCCAATTTCAAGAAACATAGTTGGTGTTTCTAGTAAAGGACCATGATGTGTAGCTTCGAAGCACACATCATATCCCGATATTCGATTTTCTTTTATTTTCAATAAAAGGCCAGTCATCCATTCAGGTGCAGCCCCTGAAATCTCTGCTTTTTTTCCACCATATTCAGCCTCACCCCAGTTACCAATTGGGTGTACGGTAAGACTTGGCCTTCCACTAGCAGCTTTGTGCCTTGATAAAAATACGATATTATCTATTTCTTTTCCATTTTGTTCTTTCCATAATATGTCTATTCCTTCGGCATAAATGTGAAGTTTCTCAATAGTTATTAATTGCGTTCCTTTTTTACAAAAAGTCCCATAATCCTTTGTAAGAGTCCACATCTTTTTTCCATCAAATGTTCCATTTTCTTCCCATTCAGACATTTCAAGCAGTCTGTCTCTCAAGTTAATTGATGCACTATCTGCTTCAGAGGAGATTATTAAGTTCATAAACCTTCGACAATACCTACGTGTAGGTTACGTTCTTTAGCTATTTTCTTTGCTTTTTCATATCCTGCATCAACATGTCTCATTACTCCCGTTCCAGGATCTGTAGTCAATACTCTTTGTAGCCTTTTGTCTGCTTCTTTTGTACCATCTGCAACAATTACCATGCCTGCATGAAGTGAGTATCCTATGCCAACTCCACCACCATGATGGAAACTAACCCATGTAGCTCCAGCAGCTGTATTCAATAGTGCATTAAGTATTGGCCAATCAGCAACTGCATCAGTTCCGTCTTTCATTCCTTCAGTTTCTCTGTTTGGTGAAGCAACAGAGCCAGCGTCTAAGTGATCTCTTCCAATAACAATTGGTGCACTTACTTTCCCACTTCTCACTAATTCATTAAATGCTAATCCAGCTTTTGCTCTTTCTCCGTAACCCAACCAGCATATCCTTGCAGGTAATCCTTGAAATTCAACTCTTTTTTGTGCCATTTTAATCCACTTGTGGAGTGCCTTATCTTCAGGAAATAAATCTAGAATAATTTTATCAGTTTCGTATATGTCATTTGGATCTCCAGATAATGCAGCCCATCTGAAGGGTCCTTTTCCCTCACAAAATAAGGGTCTGACATAAGCCGGTACAAATCCGGGAAAATCAAATGCATTTTCAACTCCAGCTTCTTTCGCCATAGCTCTTAAATTATTTCCATAATCAAAAGTAACAGCCCCCATTTCCATTAATTTGAGCATGTAACGAATATGCGTTGCCATACTGCTGTAACTACGTTCAAGATATCCTTTCTTATCTTGATTTCTCATTTCTTCAGCTTCATCTAATGTTAGCCCATGAGGGATATATCCAATTAGTGGATCATGTGCTGAAGTTTGGTCTGTTAATAAATCAGGAACAATATTTCTTTCTATTAATCGTTCAAGTAAATCTCCAATATTTGCTATTACGGCAATTGATTTTGCTACTTTATCTTTTTTCCATTTAAGAGCTATATCTATTGCTTCATCTATATCCTCAGAAACTTCATCACAGTATCGAGTCTCTAATCTTTTTTTGACTCTTTTAGGATCAATTTCAGCAGCTAAGAATGTTCCTCCATTCATTGTTGCAGCTAATGGTTGGGCACCTCCCATCCCCCCTAATCCTCCAGTTACAACTAGTCGGCCATCAAGACTTCCGTCAAAATGCTGTCTTGCAGCTTCAGCAAATGTTTCAAAGGTACCCTGTAATATCCCTTGAGATCCAATATATATCCAAGATCCAGCAGTCATTTGGCCATACATCATTAGACCTTTCTTTTCTAATTCATCAAAATGTTCCCAATTTGCCCAATTTCCTACTAGATTTGAATTTGCGATAATTACTCTCGGTGCATCTTCATGTGTTTTGAATACTCCCACAGGTTTTCCACTTTGAACGAGTAATGTTTCGTTTCCTTCTAACTTTTTTAATGTTTTAATTATTGCATTATAACATTCCTGATTTCTTGCAGCCTTTCCTCTTCCGCCATACACTATTAATTCTTCAGGTATTTCAGCTACACTTGGATCTAAATTATTCATTAGCATTCTGAGTGCAGCTTCTTGCAACCAGCCTTTGCAACTTATTTTATTTCCATGTGGCGCTTTCACCATATTCAATGACAATTCAAGAGCTCTGATTTAAACATATTTCCATTAATCTTTTAAAAGAGGCGATTATTAGCATATAAGCTGCTCCCGGCGGGCCCCCTCCCACCTCCCAACCTGTCGGTTGAGCGGCAACATTTTTTGTGGGGGAAAAACAATTATAACGTTAATAATTAGTAAGTTTATGAATAAAAGTATAATCAAATCTAAAAATTACACAAATTTTATCCAGTGTATTTGTGGTTTTCAAGGTTTGTCTATAGAAACGAGACAGCATAGAGAATGCCCACAGTGTCATACCGTTGTAGAGGCTTGTTGTGAAGGCAACAGCTGTACTTAATTTGTTTTTCCAATTATTCTATTCCAAATCCATTTTAGTGGGTCATAATATTCATCGACAACTCTTTCTTTCATAGGTATAATCGCATTATCAGTTATACCTATATGTTCAGGGCATACAAATGTACAACATTTTGTTATATTACAAAGTCCAATACCATGTTCACTACGTATACTCTCTAAACGGTTGCCTTGATCAAGCGGGTGCATTTCCAATCCGGCGTTTCTAATCATAAATCTAGGTCCTGCAAACTCTTGTTTCATATCATGAGATCTTAAAACATGGCAAACATCTTGACAAAGGAAACATTCTATGCATTTTCTGAATTCTTGAACTCTATCTACTTCTTTCTGAAACATTATAGGATCATCATCTGTTTCAGTGTGTTGGTAAGGTTGAATTCGCTTGTTTACTTCATAATTCCACGATACATCAGTTACTAAATCCTTAATCAAAGGAAATGTTTTCATGGGTTGAACAGTTAGCGTTTCGTCTTCAGGATAATCAGATAATCGAGTCATACATGTTAATTTAGGTTCTCCATTAATTTCAGCTGAACAAGACCCACATTTTCCTGCTTTACAATTCCATCTAACAGCTAAGTCAGGAGCCTCAGTAGCTTGGATTCTATGTATTGCATCCAAAACTACCATACCCGTTTCTACCTCTACTTCAAACTCTTCTAATTTCAGGTTTTTAGGTGTTCCTCTCTGTACTCTAATTTTTCTTTTCATACAGCCTCCTGCAAAACATACTCTTTCAAATCTGAAGGCATTTTAGCTAAAGGTGCCCTTACTACAGACATACCTTCTGGACTAGGTCTTATAATCATATTTATTTTCCCTAAGTCTTTATCATATTCCGGATAATCTAATCGAGTGTGCGCACCTCTACTTTCAGTTCTTTCCAAGGCAGCTTTTGCCAATGCTAAAGAAGTAATTATCATATTATTTAAATCAAGACAGAGATGCCACCCGGGGTTATAATTTCTATCTCCTTTTGCATGCAAATCAGGCAATCTTTTCTTCAAACCTTCCAATTTCTTTATTCCCTCTTCTAGTTCCTTCCCAGTTCTAACAATACCAACATTTGCTTCCATTATTTCTTGAAGTTCTTCGTGTATTTGGTATGGATTTTCTGTTCCCTGCTCAAATGGCTTTAGTGTGTCTTCTATGCTTTTGTTTATTATTTCACCATGAGGTGATACGTAAGTATTAGTTTGTGCAAAATTAGATGCACTCTGTCCTGCAATTTTCCCAAATACTAGCAAGTCAGACAGGGAATTTCCCCCTAATCGATTTGCCCCATGCATTCCTGCAGCTGCTTCACCAGCAGCATAAAGTCCAGGTATTGTTGAAGAAGCAGTCCCTGCTTCCACTTTTATTCCTCCCATCATGTAATGTGTAGTTGGTCCAACTTCCATACGCTCTTTAGTTATATCTAAAGTAGCTAGTTCTTTGAATTGATGATACATAGAAGGTAGTTTGCGTTTTATGTAGTCAGCTTCTCTTCTAGATGCAATATCTAGGAATGCCCCACCATGCGGAGACCCTCTTCCTTCCTTGACTTCAGTCATTATCGCTCTTGCAACAACATCTCTAGTCAGTAATTCAGGAGGCCTCATCGCTCCTTCTTCACCTCTCAACCAAGCATCAGCTTCTTCTTCTGATTTGGCAGTTTCAGCCGCAAATACTTCCGGAATATAATCAAACATGAATCTTTTCCCTTCGCTATTAACTAAAATTCCACCTTCACCTCTAACTCCTTCGGTTACTAATGTTCCTTTGACGCTAGGTGGCCAGACCATTCCAGTTGGATGAAACTGAACAAATTCCATATCAATTAAATCAGCTCCAGCTAAATGTGCTAAGGCATGCCCATCACCAGTGTACTCCCACGAATTGGATGTAACTCTGTATGCTTTCCCAATACCTCCAGTAGCAAGAACAATAGCTCCAGCTTCAAATACTTTCAATTTTCCAGAAGAACGATTGTATGCTAAAACCCCAGAAACGGTTTTATCTGATTTTAGTAAAGTTGTTACCGTATATTCCATGAATACTTCAATATTTTCTTTATGGACTGTATGATCCTGTAATGCTCTAATAATTTCTAATCCAGTCCGATCACCAACATGTGCTAATCTAGGATATCTATGTCCTCCAAAATTTCGTTGGCTAATTTTCCCTTCTTCAGTTCTATCAAAGACAGCTCCCCAACGCTCTAATTCTCTAACTCTTTCTGGTGCTTTTTCAGCATGTATTTTTGCCATTTCCCAATTTGCCAGATTCTTACTGCCTCTAATGGTGTCACGAAAATGAACTTTCCAATTATCTCTTTTATCAACGTTGCCAAGTGCGGCTGCAACACCACCCTCAGCCATAACAGTGTGAGCTTTTCCTAATAGTGATTTCGTTACAAGAGCTACTTTTGAACCATAATCGGCAGCTGCAATTGCAGCTCGTAGTCCAGCACCACCAGCACCTACAACAACGACATCAAATTTTTCAGTTTTAAATTTATCAATCAAAACATCCACACCCTGTCTAATCCCCATTCAATGCAGCAGAATCTAATATAGAAATCAGTGAAACAAACCCAGAAGAGTGAAAACCATGCCCATTTCATATGTTGTTTGTTAAGACAACTTACACAATCAAATGCTTTTTGCTGAACTTTTGGTTTTTTTACTATTCTGTCAGCATATCCTCCAATTAAATGTCGCAAAGAATGGCAACCAAATGTGTACCCGCCAAGTAAAATTACGTTTAACACCATGACAAAGCTACCTATTCCTATTCCAAAATCACCTTTGAATGGTTTTCCATTGTACCACATAGAAAGCCAAGCATCATATCCTAATATGAAGATAAAAATTATTGCAAGATATAACATATACCGATGAAGATTTTGTAATATCAAAGGCATTGTGTTTTCACCCCAATAACCGGTCCTTGGTTCTCCAACAGAACAGGCAGGGGGATCTGCCCAGAATGCTTTGTAATAACTTCCTCTGTAGTAGTAGCATGTTACACGGAATCCTGCGGGAATCCAAAGAATAAGAAATGCAGGTGAAAATGGTAACCAGTCAGGCCACAGAGGGGGTCTCTCTCCAAAAATTGCATGTTCAGTTACACCAAAAATTTCAGGTGAATATAATGGTGAGAGATAACTTGCTCCGTTTTCACCGTCGTAAAAATAATTATTTCCCTGAAAAGCAGCCCATGTCATGTAAATTACAGCAGTACTTAGACTTAGAAAAACTACTAAAGGTTGTAGCCACCAATTATCAGTTCTAGCCGTTGGAAAAATACCCTTATCACCTGGTATATCACAGGCTTTTTCACCATCGAATTCAACATCAACAGGAGGCATCAATATCCAATTGAAGAAGGTGATTTATACAATTTGGTTAAGCCACCAACTTTTTTAGGAGGCATAAGCATTGTGATGTGATGAAGACCACGGTATTGATGACAGCTATGCTTCTCAGCATATCATTTATGGGCTGTTTAGAACCTGAAGATAAGAGATCGGTTATCCCTGAAGACGAATTTGAAAAAACGAGATTAGCAGTCAGTGAAGAACAATTATCCCAATTTCCGTATTCATTTGATCCAATTCGCAATTTTTCAGTTGTTAATCCAGCTTCAATGGAAATTTCTACAGAACGTATTTGGGCAGTTTACGGGACAGAAGATTTTGGTGGAAGTAATGAGCATAATTATGGTGGAAATTGCTGTGAACATTATCTTGCTACAGATCAAGATGGTGTAATCTATAACTTGGGTGGAGAATGGCCATGGTATAGTACTGATAGGGGTTTGACGTGGACTGAATGGGTCCCTCCAGCAGTTAACACAGATTTAGGATGTGAAGAAGGACAGTTTGACCCTACCATTGCTCCAGGTTTGGGTGAGGGGTCAATTATTCAAGCACCAAATGGAGACATTATAGCAATGACTTGGTTTCCATATCCTAGTGTTGATGGAGTTGACCAATTCTATGCGATTTTAGGCAAGAAGACAAGTACTACTGAAATTGAATGGGAATGGTGCTGGAATTCAGCCGATAAAGAGCCATTTTACGATAGGTCATGGCAAGTTCCTGTTGTTGGTCCAATTAATCCACCATTAGAATATGCTACAAACAAATGTTCTTCCAATTGTCCATGGGCTAGCATGGTCGTTTCAAATTTTTGGAGTTATAATGAGCAAGGCTACCAGATTAGTGTAGATGGTTTGAATTATAGACCTATACAAATTCCAGATAGTAATTCTGGGGGGGAGGCTGACGTACAGTTTGACTTATATTTTGATGATTTGGGGCCTGAATGGGATTACATGCAGCCTCATAGAGAAATGCGAGCCTCTCCCATACCTTCTGGAGGGCTTTTATTTCCACGATGGTTTAGTGATGGTAGTAACTTATTTTTGGATACGAATTTAGAATGGCAGAAACATACATTGCCAGGAGGTTTACTACTCCCTTCACGTAACTTAGTGATAGACAGTTCTGGAGCATTACACAGTGTATCTTGTAATACTGCAAACCCGGGGAACAAGGGTTGCGACGGTTCCTTCAATTTAACTCATCAAATTAGTTATGATGGAGGATATAATTGGACAAATTATACACATAGATGGCCCGGATCATTATCAGTGTCTGACAATACTTTTGAATGGGATTTCCAGGCTGATGGAAATTTGGATTTGGCAGTAATCTCTATGAGGGTTCAAACTGAAATGAATGGAACTTCTAGTGACATAGATTTAGTCTTTCACATAAGAGATTATAGAGAAAGTATGGAGGCCGATTCTATAACTCTTATTGGACTTGGAGATTTGGACGCAACATCTGGTGCGGGAAATGATGTAAGATTTGACTTTTCATCTTTTGCCATCCTTCCAGATGGTGGTATTGTTGTTGCTTATCATGATAGTAGTGAAGGTTGTACCGATGATACTCCTTGCGATCCTATGTTTGCTATAGAATTAGAATTGCCTGAAAGCTATTTTATCCTTTAGATTTTAACAGTAATATAATTTCTTTTGCTCGATTTCTTAGAGTAACTTCAGATGTACCAACTGTTTTTGCAATTTCTAATTGACTTCTTCTCACTTTATTGTTTTTACAGGATATGTACAAAGCGGCACCTAATAATGCAGCAGGAGAAATTCCTTGTCTATAATCACTATCTTCTACCAACTTAATTATTTCCTGTGCATCGGTTTGAACAATATTGTTCAATGCTAATTTATTTGAAAATCTAGGTAGTAGATTATTGAGGCTAGTAAATCCAATTTTTAGCTTCAATTTTCTACTTATAAGTTTGTGAAGTCTACTTAATTCATTCCGATTTAAATTACTAGTTTCAGCAATTTCGTCTAAAGTTCTTGGTACATTTCCCATTCTACATGCAGTGTAGATTGATGCAGCAGCTACTTTTTCACTACTTCTTCCTCTAACTAAACCCTCTTTTGATGAACTTGAAAATATTTCTAATGCAGATTCTTTAATGGAATCATTAATTTTTATTTCGTTTGAGATTCGTTCAATTTCTTCAGAGGCCAATAATATACTTCTACTTGCTAAGTTTCCAGTTCTAGTTTCTCTCTGCCACTTTAGTATTGTTTTTGAATTAATACCTTTATTTTCATTTTTTACAGTTTGAGTAGTTTGATTTTTCGGTTTGTAACTTGTCCATTGTGGGCCAGAATCAAAAATTAATTCACATTTCTGGCACGACATAATGCCATCACCTTCATTCTTAATTTCATTTGTAGAACACTCAGGACACTTTAATTTCATTTTCTGTAAACCTCTCTTCCTACAAGTTTGGTAATTCGGATTCCTTTTTTTGCAGATATTGTCAAATATGGTTCACTAACAGGTCCAAAAATATTAATCACTCTACCAACAAGCTTATTTTCGGAGTCAAAAACTTTTGTATTTTTTTCTACTTTGTTTTTGGCTATTACAATTGCTCGATTTTTAGAGTCGAGATGTGCTACTTTTCCTAGGCACTCCATATCTCATCTCGTAAAAACTTCTATTTAAAGTTTGTTATTTTACAGTATGTTTTCTAGAGTCTTTCCTAATTCAGAAGGATTTTCGGTAACATGTATTCCAGCTCTTTCCATAGCTTTCATTTTTTCACTAGCAGTTCCTTTACCACCAGATATTATTGCTCCTGCATGCCCCATTCTTTTTCCAGGTGGGGCAGTTCTCCCTGCAATAAATCCTACAACAGGTTTTGAAACATGTTCTTTTACATATTCAGATGCTATTTCTTCTGCACTTCCGCCTATTTCACCAATCATTATGATTGATTTCGTGTCTTTGTCATTTTCGAATGCTTCTAGGCAGTCAATAAAATTAGTTCCATTTACAGGATCACCTCCAATACCAATACAGGTAGATTGGCCAAGTCCTCTCTCAGTTACTTGATTCACAGCTTCATACGTTAATGTTCCAGATCGGGATATGACCCCAACATCACCTCTTCTGTGTATATGTCCAGGCATAATACCTACTTTACTTTCCCCTGGTGTAATTATTCCAGGACAATTAGGCCCAATAAGTCTGGTATCTTTTGAATTTATGTATTTTTTTACTTTTACCATATCTAACGCAGGGATTCCTTCAGTAATGGCTACAACCAATTCTATTCCTGAATCTGCAGCTTCCATTATTGCATCGGCTGCAAACGGAGGTGGTACGAATATACATGTCACATTAGCTCCAGCATCCACAGCTTCATTCATAGTATCCCATATAGGTAAACCTAATGTTTCTTGACCTCCCTTCCCAGGAGTTACCCCTCCAATTAGTTTACTTCCATAATCAAGCATTTGTTCACTGTGAAATTGACCATTCTTTCCAGTTATACCTTGTACAACTATTTTGCTATTAGAATCTAACCAAATACTCATGCATTTCCTCCTATAGATTTTATTGCCTTTCTGGCACCATCATCCATATCATCTGCAGTGATTAAATCTAAACCGGAATCAGACAGCATTTTTTTCCCAAGTTTTACATTTGTTCCAGCAAGTCTAACAATTAATGGAACCTTCATATCTATTTCTTTTGCAGCTTCTATTATTCCTTCTGCAATAAAATCACACCTCATTATTCCTCCAAATATATTAACAAAAATGGCTTTCACTTCAGGATCTGAAAGTATAACTTTGAATCCTTCGGTTACCTGCTTTGCATTAGCACCTCCACCAACATCTAAGAAGTTTGCAGGTTCTCCTCCATGTAGTTTAATTATGTCCATTGTAGCCATTGCCAAACCCGCTCCATTTACCATACATCCAATTTCTCCATTTAGTTTTATGTAATTTAGTCCAACTTCATTTGCTCGAGTTTCCAAAGGCTCTTCTTCATTTGTATCTCTTAATTCTTCAATTTCCTTGTGTCTAAATAATCCAGAGCTATCAAAATTTATTTTTGCATCTAATGCAATAATTTCATTATCAGTATTGACGACTAAAGGGTTAATTTCAACTATTGAACAATCTAAATCAACAAATAGTTGGTATAATTTTTTCATAAATTTGATACAATTCTTAATTTGGTTTCCTTCCAATCCAAGGCCAAACGCAATTTCTCTAGCTTGCCAATCACCTATCCCTGTTATAGGGTCTGCATAAACTTTCAAAATTTTTTCAGGATTTTTGTGAGCAACTTCTTCAATTTCAACACCACCTTCTGTTGACGCCATAATTACGGGTAATTCTTTTTCACGATCTAATACAATCCCCAAGTAAAGTTCTCGAGAAATATTACATCCTTCTTCCACATATATTTTTCTAACTTCTACACCTTTGCTGGTAGTTTGTGGCGTTACCAAATTTTTTCCTATCAAATTACTTGCAGCCTCAAACACTTCATCAGCCGAGCGACAAAGAACAATACCTCCACCTTTACCTCTGCCTCCTGCATGAACCTGTGCTTTAACAACCCAAATTTTGCCTCCCAAATCTTTACAAGCTTTTGCAGCTTCATCCGGATTCGAAGCGATAACACCATCTAATGTTCTTACTCCATATTGCCTAAAGAGGTCTTTTGCTTGGTATTCATGTATATTCATGTACCGTTGCAGATAGATTGGGGTTTAATATGCTAAGTTCAAGTGTAGTTATGTAAAGATTTAAATAGAACACAATCTGGCGCCAGAAGCAGGTTAGCACATGGCAAAGAAAAACCCCGCACATATGTTTCGTGGAAAGAAAAAAGCCTACACTCGTAAGAAGTACATAGGAGGAGTTCCAGCTAGCCGTATAACTCAATTTGATGTTGGAGCAACTAAAACAGATTTTGCGGTTAAAGTCACATTATCTGCCGAGGAAGAATGTTTGGTAAGACATAATGCTTTAGAATCTGCTAGAGTTACAGCAAATAGATATATTCAAACCCATGCAGGAAGAGAAGGTTATCATTTGAAGGTTAGAATATACCCTCATCATGTTTTAAGACACAATAAGATTGCTCAAGGTGCAGGAGCAGATCGAGTTTCTATGGGAATGCGTAAGTCATTTGGAAGAACTGTTGGAACAGCAGCAAGAGTCAAATCGGGTCAAAAATTAATTACTTTGAGTACATCCGAAGAATTCCTTCTTGAAGCTAAAGAGGCTTTGAGAAAATCTTCACATAAGCTTCCAACACCTTGTACAATTAAGGTGAATCAATAATAGATGGCTGAAGTCGTTAAGAAATTAGGATTACCCCAACAGGATGGGTTTCTTTATTTTGTCGAAAATGATGGCACAGTCTGGAAACATCAGGGTGGTCAGAAAACAATCGTTTCAAAATCTAATGTTAAAAGAGAAGAAGGTTATCTGTATTTTATTGACCTTAATGGCGATTTGGCAAAGAAAGTTAATCCTCAACAGAGAGATGTTGAAACTAATAAACTTTACAAACCAGGAACACAAGTTGAAGAAAGTTAATTAGTAATTTACCAGAATTTCCACCATGGCTTTTGATTTGGGAGAGTTCTTTCTTTCATTTTTGTTGCATATCCACCATCACCCTCTGATAATCCTTTGATGATTGCTACATCCATACTTCTGTAGGCAATTTTTCCAGCAGGACTCATTTCTTTCAAAAGAGTTAAGGTATTACTTGTTAGTTCATTTAACATTTCAAATCTTTCTTTATCAAAATTAATTTCTCCAGAGGCAGATACATCTTCACCTACTGCATTAGAAATTAAAGAAGACAAATCTATTTCTCCATCGTTTTCTTTTTCTCTAAACCAGAGAGCAAATCCAGCTAAGAAGCTTATTTCATTACAGATCCATTCATTTACGGTTCTTGCTTCCAAATCTCTTGCTACAATTTCACCCTGAGACCAATATTTCATCATATGTTTTTCTAATTTCTCTTCAATAGTTTTTGTAAAATCTTTAGATTCATTTTCTCTTAGTTTTACTTTTCCAATTATATTATTTGGAATCCAATTATAGTTACAATATATCTTTAGTTCTTTGTCTGTTTCTTTACAAAAAAAATCATCTGAATTTGGTAACGAAATTAATTCAGCAATTTGTTCTACTTTTAGGTTAGATCGTTCTTTTGCCTCTTCAATTGTGAATTTACCTCCAATAATTGAGAGAAATAATTTAGCCAAATCTCCTGAGCCTGGATCTTTCAGATAATCACCCTACTTCCACTAGGTTTATTGTTGAGAAAATCATTAAATGAATCTAAATTTGTTATCCATGTATCACTATATTTTGCCATTTCAATCCCACATTCAATTTTACCGATTAATCCCCCAGTAACATCAGCAATATTTTCATTATCTTTTTGTTTTTTGAGTATTTCTATAGTTTCTTGATTAACAATAGGAATAATTTTTGAATTTGGATTATCTGGATTTCCATCAAATACTCCAGGGTAATCCATAACAAATATAGAGTAAGATGGTTTGTAATATTCAGCTAATTTCATCATTAAAATATCTCCACTAAGTATGCTTATTCCTTGTAGTTTGTCATCAGTTACATCACCAAAAGTAACAGGAACCTTATTTTCAGATAAGGCCTTGCTAAATATTTTATATGGAAAATCTACAATTTCCTTTGGTCCATTTGTAGTCATTGAAGACGAGGGAACAATTGTTTCGTTATTTATTCCAACTTTGTTTAAAGACTCACAAAATATTCTATTTAGTTCACGGACCTGTTTTCTGGTTTCTTTTATTGCTTCTTTTTGTTTCAAGTCTTCATTTAATCCTTTTGCGATCTCAAATTTCTTAGCAATTGGATGTCCAAATGATCCTGCACCATGAACAATAATTAAATTATATTTTTTTTGATTTAGGATATTACTAATCGATTCTAAATTTTTATTGTTTATTTTGGGAGTTTCACTTGATTTATCAGTTATTAAGGAACCCCCGAATTTAACAATGATGAGTTCTTTTTCCATATATCCTCTAATGTCTATAGCTGGGCAGTCTAAAAGATGCAGTACCCTGCTAAATAGTCAGTTCTTTGGGACTATGTGCATAATAAAATAACACTTGCCCTTATTGGTGCTTTATGTTACAATATAACTCAAGGTCTTGCTTTTACTATAGTTAGATTACAAGCTAATTCTTTGGGGGATTTTAGAACATTAGGTTTAGTAGTAGGTCTTCCTAATTTTGCACTAGTTGCAGGTTCAACTTTTTGGGGTATTGTTGCAGATAGGTGGAAAAATAGAAGAGAAGTTGTGGTTCTCTGTGCAATCATTTCAGCTCTTTTGTATCTACCTTTACCTTGGGCAAATCCAGTTAATTTAATAATTTTGAGAACAATTCAATCATTTTTCCTAGGTGGTATGGTTCAGATTGCTACTTTATTCTCAGAATTGAATCCAAAGGCACGGGCTACTCTGATGGGTAGATTAGAATCAGCATTGGGATTTGGTTGGGGAGCTGGAGCTTTTTTTGGAGGAATTCTGGTGTTATCAACAGATTATGGTTTAGGTACACCTTCAGTTATCTTATCCTTCTTTTTGACAGCTTCAATTGGTGTTTTTGCAGTAGTTGGATATATGGGTGTAACTGAGCGTTCAGTTATAAGAGAAAATCAAGAATTAGAATTCCAGCCATATTTTTGGAAATTAGCTCGTTTATTCGTGACGACATTTGTTCTTTTTATGGGTTATATGTTTTTCCTTAGTTTTTCACCTGTTTATCTCACAGAGATTACAGGCTCTAGTTTTGGTATGGGGATAATTGTGTTATTTAGTGGAATTATACATGCAGTAGTCGCACCTTATGCAGGAAGAATGGTTGATAAATATCCTAGAGAATTAGCAATCAGAGCAGCTTGTGGCCTAGTTTTCTTATCTATGGTTACATATTCATTAACCCAGAATATTTATTTGGTAACTCTAGCCTTTGTATTGCCAATATACATGACTTATTTTTTGGGTGCACGCTCAATAGTTGCAGACACAGTTCCTTATCAGTTAAGGGCTCGAACTATGGGCTTATTATCATCTTTTAGTCTTTTAGGTAGTGGTGTCGGTAGTATTCTTGTAGGAGAACTTCTCCTTTATTTTGATTATCAGAGTGTCTTCCGAATTGGAGCCTTTATCTCTCTAGTTGCCTTATTAGCTGGCTGGAAAAAAATCTAATTTTCTTTTATTGTAATACCTTTTTTGTTAAGATAATCTAAGATAAAATCATATATTTCCTCATCTTGACCTAATACTTCAGGGCATTGTATACCTTTTTTATTAATTTTATTTTTAATAAGAAGTTGACTAAATGCACAGGCAGTCAGTCCTGTAGTTCTTGACATACTACTCCACCCATCTCTTCTTTCATCGTATATTGTATAAATTATTTCTTTCCCATCTTTAGTTTTAGCCAGAATAATCATAAAAGTGAATTCATCTTCATCATTTAGTCTCCATTGGTTAAATAAATCTGAGCAGGTTTTTTCTTTCATTGTTATTTTCTTATTGTTATATTCAATAATTTCATCTGAAAAAGCCCCTTCTTTAATCAGTTTTTTGACTAGATTAGCGTGTCCTGGATATCTGATAGTATATTCTCCTAGGTTTGGAATATTTGATATTTTTTCATCAGAGTTTAATAAGGTTCTTAATCCATCTGTTAGGAATGCTTCCAATTCACCAATACCTTCAACTTCAAATTTTCTAATGTCAGATAAAGCTTCTTTAACTACAATTTTACCATTTATTTTAGATCTTGCAGGTCTCGTATATTCTTCAATAACATCGATTGGAGAGAAAGGTGCTCGATAATTCCACGGTGGGTTTTTTTCTTTGGGTAATCCACCAACCATGATTTCTATCTCTTTAATTTTATTTTTTGAGATTATATTTCCAATAATTAGATTACTCAGACCGGGCGCAACTCCAGCATCAGGTATTATTGTACAATTCATTTCTTTCTTTAAGGTTAAGCAATCTTCAGGCATAAATGAAATATCGACGCATGGCACTTGTAATTCTATTAAGGTCTCAAGCATTTTGAATCCCATAAATCCAGGTAAACAATTAACTGATAAATTGTAATTTACTATTTCTTTTCTAAAATCTGCATTAGTTACATCTTTAATGATAGTATGTATATTTTTCAAATTTAGCTTCTTATTATCAAATACTGTAACATCATAATCTTTTGATAATTCAGTTGCAATAAAAGAACCAACCATACCGCCCCCTAAGACAGCTATTTTCATATTCAATTAGTCACTCAATTTCTTTCTTGAAACTCGTATACTTTTTGGAGTCACGACAATCCATTTTTGACTTACACCAACTAAATCCCCATCTACATCTGCTACAGCCCTTTCTAATTCAGCTAAGATTTTGTGTAGAGTTTCCTGATCTGAGGTTAATGGTGTGAAGTCAATAAGAATTACATTTCCATCATGTAATTCAGTAGTTATTTGGTTAACTTGTTCAGGCTTGCTTAGCAACATGGTATGGACTATCATAGATGCTTTTCCACCATAATCCTCAGCATTATCGGCACTCCAATTTCTTAAATCGAAAAATTGCTCAGTAGGTATTCTTCTAAGCTGTGTTGGATTAGATGCCATGTTTGAATATTTAGTTGTGGTTAATTAGGCTTCCGACGCATACACAATGCGACAACTGCAATAGATATGAGGGCTATTGGTAAATTTGGTGAAGGTATTAATCCAGTTTTCTTTTCAGATTTGAAACTAGCTGAAACAGATAGATTATTATTATCTACAATAATTTCTCCATCAGGTACATACGCTATAACTTCAAAATGTCGCAACCCTGCAATTGACAACCATTCAAAGTTAAAAATTTGAGAATCATTAGGTTTTATGCTATAAGACCACGTGTTGACAATTTCTCCTTCAATAAGTAGGTCTACAGTTCCAATTGCTTCTTGTCCATTGTATACACTTGTTTGATAGGTTTCATTATAATTAGTAAGAATGAATTCAATATTCTGTTTTTTACCAGTTTCTTTTGAGCCCTTGATTTCAATAGATTCAACATAAATATCTACCCAACCCAAAACTTCCACATTGCTAATATTCGTTCTAAAATTACCCATTTCATCAGTTAATTGGTATTCTAGAACCATAGTTCCAGTATATTCTACTTCAAATATAATATTGAAATTAGCACCTTGGTCTTCGTATAATAAAACAGCTCTTTCAGTTCCTTCTATGTCATAAACTGTTATTTTTAGAGTATCTATAACAGCTTCACTTTCCTCATCATATGCGTTTAGATATACTTCAAAATCTTCACCATACCTTGGGTTCTTGGGGAAAGTATTCATTATCCCCCAAGGTTTGTAATCAGCATAAAATTCCATTTCATAATAACCAATTCCAACAGGTTCTTGGAAAACCGTTAAATTGATAGTATGGGTTCCACCAGTTTCAATAAGTGTGGTAATTATTTCATCAGTTCCTGCAAGTTCATCACCATCCAGTAACCATCTGTAGTTTAATTCAAGTTCTTTCTCATTAATTGATTCAGAACCATTCCAGAATCCTGCTGATTTAGAAGAATTAAAGGTAAGCCACTGACCTTCATTAATATTCTGGTCAAATTCAAAATAGGCATGTGGATTATCATAGACAAATATTGGCATTGAGAAATTTTCGGTCCATAAATCTGTTTCAATGTCTCTTCCAGATACTTTGAGGAGGTATTCACCTTGTAACCATTCAGTCCAATCGAGTTCTAATGAATCATTAATATTGTTGTAATTAAGGAACGGATAGGTATTTTCTATCTTTAATTTCTCAACATTCCACATGTAAAAATTAAATTCGCCGTTTTCAGAGATAGTTTGAAGTTTTACATTATCTCCTTTTGCTACGTTTGTATATTCTTCCCAATCACTAATAGTCAAAGAAGGTACATTTTCAGCAATAATGGTAAATGTTTCACTATTTTCTCCTCCCCTAATATCTAATACTCTCAATTCTAAGGTTGTTTGCTCTGTAAAAATAAATTCTATTGTTTCTCCAGATAAACTTTCTTCATTTATAGTCCAAAAGAAATCTAAGTCATCTCCTTCATTATCAAAAGTTGTACTTCCATCAATAATTATTGTTCGATCCTTAGGTACTTTCCATTCCCTATTGCCTAAATTTATACCATCAGGGATGCGTATGGCTGGACTAGGTGGTGCATTATCAACCTCAATTTCAATTGTGGTTGAATTTACGCCATTTTGGTCATCAGTTACTGAAAGAATGACCGAATATATTCCAGGCAAATTAAATTGATGTTGAGGATTTTGTGAATCAGAGGTTGTCCCATCACCAAAGTCCCAATTCCATTGTTCAATTTCTCCATCGTCGTCATAAGATAAATCATTAAATCCAAATATTAACATCGTATTTCCACTATCTGGATTTATTTCAAAATTTACAATAGGTAATTTGTTTATGACTTCAATAGTGTAGTATATTGTGGTAATGTCATTTAGATCATCTATTATTTTTAATGAGACATTGTACAATCCTGAATTTTTGTATTCATGCTCAGCTAAAGCTTGATTTGAGGTGTATCCATCATCAAAATTCCAGTAAAAGAATTCAACATCTCCATCAACATCATAGGAGTCAGAGGCATCAAATGTTATTGTTTCCCCAAGCATAATTGTCAATTTAGATATTTCGACAACAGCAATTGGAGGTTTATTTACAAAAATACTAAGTATCATAGAATCACAAAGATCGTTGTTATCGCAAACAGTTAGTTTTACTTCATAGGTTCCATTTTGAGTAAAAATATGCGTTGGATTATCCATGTAGGCAAAATCACCATCACCAAAATCCCAGGTATAACTGACAATGTTTCCGTCTTCATCCCATGATTCATTTCCATAAAATTGGAGTTCTAAACCTTCAGCTATAACAGCTTCATCAGCATCAGCAACGGCGTGTGGTTTTGATAGAAAACTAACATCAATGATTATATTGTCTCCATTAATTTCTATGTTTTCAATTTTCCATCCAGATTCAGTTCCATTATATGCTAGCGAATTAGGATAAGTATCTTTTGAAAAAGTCCCTGAATTGTAGGGATCTCCACTATCTCCATAATTTGTTTTTGAGTCAAGATCATCCTCTCCATCAGCTTCTTCTAAATCAACGCCTTTGTGTTCTTCATCATTATTTACGCTGTTTGAATTCCATTTAGAGTTAAGAATATCTTCATCAATGTGCCAGATTAATAATCCTTCGCTAGGTAAGTAGGCATCATATTTTATTTTTTGCCGATTTTCTAGCAAATAATATTCATTAGAATTTGACCAATTTCCAGGTATAGGCAGAAGGTATACATCCCCATCATTTTCGATAGGCCTTAATTCTAGATTATTAATATCATCTGTAATCACAATTGGTTCAACCCATCCAAGCCAGTATCTTGACCAAGCACTCATGTATACTGGTGTTTCACCATTATTCCCCCATGATCCAGAGGCCATGATGCCCCAGTCTCCAATCCCTGCAGATGAGCCATCTGTATCATATAAATCCGGTAATCCTAATTCGTGTCCGAATTCATGACACCATACTCCTAGGGGGTTATTTTCACCAACTATTGTTTCATATTCGGGTGCTTGGGTAATTCTTTTTATTACAAATCCATCATCTTCAGTTCCAATATTTGCGCTTGGCCAGTGTATTGACCAAACGTCATCGCTGTTTCCACTTGATTCCTCACCAGGTCCGGAATGAATAACCATTACGGCGTCATAATTTCTATAATCAATATCATCATCAGCAATTTCTACACTATCCCTTACAAATTCTAAATTTTCATCACCATAATCAGCAGCATCTCCATCTAGTGTGTATGGCCCATATATATCCCCTTGAATATTTAATTGGCTCCTTGAGACTTCATCAAAATATTCCCACATAGAATTTGTTTCTCCAAAAGCTAAATCTTCGAAGTAGTCTTGATCATGTTCAGTTTGATATGCTTGATCTTCGAATTCAGAAAGAATAAATGCTACTTCAATAGTTCCAGTAGTAGGTGAAGCTTCACTACTTCCTAATATTAATAAACTAAGACATAAAAATCCTGTTAGAGTGAGTAGTGACCTCCTAAACATAGTATCTTAATCTAAATAACCGATATTAAACTTCAGTCTGAAACAAAACCCAGAGGGTCTGATAGAATATTATCTCTAGCAGAATGTGTAATTTTAACAGGTTTTTCACCGAAGAAGACCTCGTTATTATTCCTCATAGTTTCAAGAGTGCCAACACCCATAGCAAAATTGACTGCAGCTCCAGCCCTAAATCCAGCATATTCGTCAGGTATTGCATTTAGATAAGCTTTGACAGGTTCTATGTGCTGGCAGGCATTATCTAGCATTGCATCTAATATTTCCATGGTTTTTACCTCATGTTCTTCTAATAAAAGATCAGGAGGCGTTAAATTATATTTTTCAAATAAGAATGCTGGCCAAAATATTTTCTCATTATCTAAAATATCTTCGCGGAAGTCACGAATAATATTAACTTTTTGCAGGAAGAGTCCAAAGTCTCTTTCATTTTCTATTAATATTTGTGAATCTTCTTCTGAAAGATCCTTTGATCGTGTTCTTATTAATTCAGTTAGGAATCCAGATGGAGTACCTGCTACATAATAACAATATTCATTCAAGTCTTCAAAAGAATAAACTTCTTGTTTCAAGAATTTTTGCATTCCAAAGTTCATCTCTTTTAACCATCTTACCATACACTCCTTTGTTTTTTCATCAAAGCTATCATGCACAGTTAGTACCCTTTCCATATTTTTTACTAAATCACGGTATTGAGGATTAGCTACCATTTCATCTGCAGAAGATACTAATTCTTTGGCTTTTTCTTTTGCAGAGATACTACTTGGACTTTCTAGAACTTCCATTAGCATGTTCATAGAGTGTATTCTTTCTTCTAAACTAATTTCTCTTCTACCTATATCATCTTCAAAGGTATCGAGAATTCGAGCTTCTAAATATCCAACCATAATTGGGGCTAAAATATTTTCTTCTACTAAGGGAATAGTCAAGGCAAATGAACGAGATACAGATTGAAGAGCACCTTTACAATAATCCATGCTCTCTTGGAGTACTTCTCCAGTTTTGCTTTTGACGGCTCCGTACAGGGATGGCATAGTTATCTCGTATTCGGACTACATAAATTGACGAAGTATATTTAAAAGTAGCTTTTCCTGTCGTCTAATGAAATCATTGTACAGTATGCCTGAAAAAAAAGCTAAAAAAATTAAGGCATTACTATTTGATTTGGATGGTACTTTTGTTAGCGATGATAAAATTGTTAGTAAGGCCTATGAAAGTTTAGAAAACCTTCATAATTC
The DNA here is from genome assembly GCA_964651915.1 of uncultured archaeon. Taxonomy (GTDB): domain Archaea; phylum Thermoplasmatota; class Poseidoniia; order MGIII; family CG-Epi1; genus CG-Epi1. The sequence goes on from CAZYZI010000003.1 coordinate 31,605, forward strand.
TGGTGTTAAAACTATAGCAGTTACTGGTAGACCTGCAGGTTGGTGCGATTTGATGGCTCGTTGGTGGCCAATTGATGCAGTTGTAGGGGAAAATGGAGCTTTTTTCTATAAAAAAATGGATAATAAAATAGTTAGAGAGACCTATCATCCTCTAGATACCTATTCTAATTGTCAAGAAAAGTTGGAATCTCTATTTGGTAAGTTATTAAAAAAATATGATTATCTTAAATTAGCCTCAGATCAACCATTTAGGCATTGGGACCTTGCAATAGATATATCAGAGGAAACAAATATTCCAATGGAAATTGCAATTGATATTGTAGATTTTTGTCACAATAATGGTGCTAGAGCTGCGATATCTAATATTCATGTAAACATTTGGTTTGGAGATTATAACAAAGAAACAATGTCGTTGAAAGTTCTAGATAACCTTGGCATAATGAAGGATAATTGTGTTTACATCGGTGATTCTCCAAACGACTCACCGATGTTTGATTGTTTTCCTTTATCTGTAGGTGTTAAATCTGTTCAAAATTATAAAGATATAATGGATAACCTTCCTGAGTACATTACAGATGAAGATGGTGCCACCGGATTTATAGAATTAGTTAAATTTATTTCTTAGACCAAGTTATTCCGCTTTGGTTTTGGTAATTCCCACTTCTTTCAGAGTACAAAGAGGTTGCAGGCCCAGTCATCATTTCAAAGACCATTTGGGCAAAAGTTTCTCCAGCAATGAGTTTTACATCTTCATCTCCCGAGTTGAATCCTAATAGAGTTAATGTTCCGTCAAAGCCTGAATCAATTTTCCCAAAACTACACACAATTCCTTTTCGAGCCCAACTAGTTCTTAGCCATAATTGCGCACATACATTAGGTCCACATGCTATACGCTCTTTTGTAGAAACTGCAAATCTTTTACCAGGGGGAATAATTAATTCTCCCTTTGAGGTAGCCTGAGTATTAGGTATTTCTATTTCTTCTATAGTCAAATCATAACCATTTGGCGTCAGATTTTCGCCATTGAATGGTTCAATTTCTAATTCGCCAACATCTAGTGCAGAAAGTATGGCTTCATCAGATAAAACAGTCATTTTTATTCTCTTATTTCTGAAAGGAACTTTTCAGCAACATCAGCTCTAACTGTTCCAGAGCGTTTTAACATTTCTGCCACTTTATCTATTTCTTCATTTTTAGCACCAGCTTGTACTGCTAGATTTCTAGCATGAAGCCCCATATGTCCTCTTTGAATACCTTCTGAAGCTAAAGCTCTCAGAGCACCTAAATTCTGACATAATCCCACTGCACAAATAATCTGAGATAATTCAGAAGCCCCCCCTGGAATCTTAACATCTAATATTTTTACACAGGCTTTTGCAGTTGGATGAGTAGCTGTGGCTCCCCCAACTAAACCTACTGCCATTGGAATCTCTATAGTTCCTTCAAGATTTCCGTCTTTTGTTTTCTTCCAATTAGTAAATGAATCATGTCCCTCTTTCCATTGTCCATATGTATGAGCTCCAGATTCTATAGCTCTCCAATCATTTCCTGTGGCTATTACTACAGGATCAATTCCATTCATTATTCCTTTATTATGTGTTGCAACTCTAAAAGGATCTGCGCATGCAAACGCAAATGCTTCAATTATACCATCTACAACTTCTTCTCCTCCAAGAAATTCAGCAGGCCAAACAGCCTTTGCTCTAGTTTTTCTATAAATTGCTAAGTTTGAAATAATTCTTAGGTAAACTCTTCCTCCAGTTATAGTTTCTAATCTTGGAGCTACAGCTTCTGCCATGGTATTAACGGCGTTAGCTCCCATAGCATCACGACAATCTACCAGAAGGTGGGTGATTACCATTGGTCCTGTATCCGAATCTAGAACTCTGACTTCTATGTCTTTGCAGCCTCCTCCAAATTTGACTAAGATTGGGTCTTGCTCATTTGCTAAATTAATAATTTCATCTCTTTTAGCTTTTATTTTATCTTTTGCTGCGAAGGGATCTTCTAGATTAACTAATTGTATTTGTCCAATCATAACAGGATCATCAGAATCGGCTTTGATTCCACCAGTATTTCTTGTACCTTTAGCCATATGCGTTGCAGCAGCAACGACAGACGGTTCTTCAACAGCCATTGGAACCATATATTCTTTTTTATTTACCATAAAATTAGCCGCAATTCCAAGAGGTAAGGGAAATGTTCCAACAACATTCTCTATCATTCTATTTGCTGTTTCTTCACCTAATGCGCCGTAGCCTCCTATTGCAGCAGTTTCCTCATGTGAAAGGTTAGCAAAATTCTTAACATATTCCAATCTTTCAGATGGTTTTTTCTTGTAAAAGCCAGGTACTTCTGAACTCGAAGTCATAAATGCCTAAGCAAGTATTCCTTAAAGATAGTTGTGTGATTAAAGCGGGGAATCTCCGAGAGTCCCGCAGTATGGGCACATGACTTCCTTATCCTCTTCATCTACTTCAAATTCTTTCATACAACCTTTATCACATACAAACATTAATTGTCTGGAGAATTGACTTCCAGAGACAACACTAAATGTTTTTTCTTCCTCAGGTACATTTAAGCCATCTTTTACATCTCCTGTATTATCAACAGGAATTAAAACAGGCCCATCAGGAATAATTTCTTCTTTATTTCCCCTAATTAGATATGAGGCCCCATATATGGCGATTGAACCTAAAACAACGGCGGCAACACCATATGCGTAAAGATTATCATTTGATTTAGTTTCAGCTTCAAATACTTCTTTTACTTCAGCTTCAATAATAACTCTGATATGTTCATCCTTCATATTAGGATTGGAGTATCCCATTCTATCCACAGAAACTATCCGGTAGTAGTGGAATCCGCTAGTCAAATTTACTAATTTGTAATTCAAGGTATTTGTGTTGTTTGAGTACACTGTTTCGAGAGCTACCCATGGCATACTGAAATTATCTTTACTTTCTATTATGAAACTGGTTGCATCTGTAGGTCGATCCCAAGTAATTATGACATTATTCCGTTCTTCTATAGCATATTCTATATTTTGGACAGCCTCAGGAGGAGTTTCATCTATTGTAGTTTCTAAATCAAAAGCTTTGTAAATTAAATTAATAGTTGAATTTTTAGGAGGTTGATAGCCATCTTGTCCATCTCCAAGAATTATCTCGCCTTTGTCATAATCGACCCAATATTGATTTGCTTTCATTGCACTCAAATCAATGCCAGTATATTCTTCAAGTGTTTTTTCGAATATACCATCACCATCTTCATCTGCTGTTATTTCAATATTGCGAATTTTACCAATCATAATTGGTTTAAGAGGTAAAACAGGCAGTTCTATTTTTTCGGTATAATTTGAGTCAATGAAAAGAGTATATTGGTAAGAATCTCTTGTATATTCATTTCCAGCTAAATCAACAGGATTTGCTCTGAAATAGTAGGTATAACCATCAATTAAGGGGCTAACTACTATTTCATCACCATTCCATTCAGATTCTATAGGAATCCAGGTTAGTACATCTTCCGTTCCTTCTGAGAGCCTAGCATATTCTAAATTTATGTTACTTAAATTTTCATTGGTCGATTTAATACTTATAATCAGTTCACTTGAACCAGTTAATTTGTCCACTGAATTTAATACAAGTTCAGGTCTCATTCTATCGAATGTTATTGTGACATCACTAATCACTTTGAGTTCTTTATTTCCTGCGTAATCGATAGTTCTTGAACGAATTTCATATTGGGCATCTCCCTCAGGTGAGAACCAATATTCTCCAGGTGAGGTAAATGCTCCAAAGTCATTCCAAGTATCATTCCCTACAATTTTGTACTCAATTAGATAGGCCTGTATATCAACAGTATCATTCGCTTTCCATTGAAGAGTCACACCTTCAAAGTTAGTATATTGTAAATCACCTTCTACTATCCAGAGAGTTGATTTAGGCAGTTCTAAGTCAATACGCATTTCAGTATCATAAGTTCCTTTGTATTCTATATTTCCATTGCTATCTACTGCAATTGATTTGAACCTGTAAGTAAGGCCTCCTTCTCCAGTGAAATTTAGAGACTCTTTTTCATAAAACCCGTGTAATGTCCACTCTCCTAAATTACTTCCATTCTTTTCTAAATAATAGATGTAGTATCCCTCTAAGTCCTCAAAGTCAGAAATACTTCTCCATTTTACTTCAAAAGTTGAACTATTACGATAAAATCCTTCTTCTAATACTCTAGAGGTAGGGGCGGTGGCATCTAAGTATAGTGGAATGTTAGTTGTTTGTGTTTTGTATTTCCATAGGTTTGCTTGTGGAAATGTCATCATAATTTCTTGATCGAACCATTGAGTATTTGTAGGATTAGATACAATACTAGCAATTACGTTTGGCCCTTCATTTAGATAGTTTATGTAAACCTGAAATTCTTCATTCCAATATTCGGCACCATGGCCCCCCCCTCCATCTATGTCTCCAAAGACGTAGATTCCATTAATGTAATGATCTCCGTAATTATTGGTTGCAACATTAATAGTCATGAAACCTCCTTCGTAGAGGCCCATGTCAGGAATATCTACTATATGTCTGAAATAACCATAATTGTTTCCATCCCAAAAAGTATTGTAGTCTATTCCACCTAAATCATCATCACCAAAAGGTGTGCTACCATCCTTCCATGCAGAATCATTAAAATTTAGTTTTGTCCAATTAGTATCACCATATAACTCTTCATCACCAGTAGAATTAATCCATCTCCAATCAACATTTTCGTATGTTCCTCTTTGTAACAATGCTTGTGTTTTTACATAGTTATATTGACTTTCGGTTTTTATTGATAAGTTGTAATATCCATCTTCGTATGAATCAGGGACAACTGCAGTTACAATAACTGTTTGGATTTCGTTCGGATTAATAAGGAAATTATTTGGTGTAAATTGGACATTCCAATTGTTAAATATGTCGTCATCAATTGAAAGTGTTATGTTATCAATTAAATCTCCTGTATTTTCTATTTGGATTATTTTAGTCACGAGTCTACTTTGATTTATGATTAAAATATTATCATCTAATGTAGTTTCTAAGGAATATACAACGGCCGTTAAATTCAAAATGTATTCGTTATTAGTCAAATTCGAATCACTGCAATTACACGTAACTTTAACCTGTAACTGATTAAGACCAATTTCAGCAGGCGTCCATTCTAGCCAAGAAAACCCATACCCTTCTGCAGGTATAGTATCATAAAATATATTATCGATTAAAGTGCCATTTGAAGTAATATTTAGGTTAAATTCATTTACCACAGTGTCTCCCTTATTCCCTCCAGTTATTCCAACTAAAACAGTGTCCCCAAATATTACAGACTCATTTGTTGATTCGAACACTTGGGCAGTTATCTGCAAATCTATCCATTGTCTATTGCTACTACCCCATCCTCCAACATAATCACGAGCATATACAGCAAGTACATTTTCACCTTGATTGAATGAAGAAGGCGTTATTGTTCCTGCAGCATCATCATTCCAATACTCCTGCGCTCGGCTATCTCCACCCCTATCATCATAAATCATATTTCCGTTTAAGTAAGGTGTGCAAAAATTTGCAACTGCTACATCAATTTCAGCAGAGGTCACGATTCCGGAAACTTGGAATTTGTGTCTTATGAGTATAACATCTTCGTTATAGGGAGAACTGCCAGAAGTATCCCAGTCAGTATTAGGGTCTACACCACCAGATGACCGATCACCAAAAGGCGCAGCACCTAAGTTCCAGGCCGTGTCATTGAAATCCGATTGTGACCAGTTTTCAGGTGCTTCAGAATAATCATCAAGTATTAAATATTTGTAAAAGGTGGCATTATCTCTCCCACTTTGGACCAATGTTTTACTTTCAGTACTATCTTTAGAATACAAGACGTCATCTATGTAAGGATCCGTTTCACCTGCAACTACGGAGGTCGCCAAAAACATAGCTCCAATTAGGGCTACAGGGATGGCAAGAATCTCTAATTTATGTCCCATGGTTTTTATCGATAATCAACCAGTATTTTAAAGTATGAGATGTAGGAACCCCTTTTATTATCCCTTTTTAGTAACAGCGCATTACTGTGTCACCTGATGATGAAGATTCTGGCATAAGAGGTCGCATCGACCGTTTCTTTGATAAGAGAGCTAAAGAGCAACAAGACTTGATTAGTAGTGCTCTTGGTGGAGAGGTTGTCGAGGAGAAAGTAACTAAACCATCTAAACTAGCTCAGACTAAGAAGTCTAAAAAAATACATAAAGTTAAAACTTCTAAAAAAGCTCCAGAAGAAATTAAGAAAGAAGTGGTCGAAGTAGAAATTAGTCCTATAGCTCGTAGTTTTGTCAGACTTACGACAGATTACCCACCCATCACAATAGGAATTATGACTGCAATTATGCTTCTCATGCTTATAGGTATTGGAAAGACAAATATTAATGGAGCAATGGAAGTTTATTTGCCTAAAGGTTCAGTTGAAGAGGAACTTCTTCTTGAGGTAAGAGAAGATTGGTCCACAGATATTATCGTAATTTATGTTGAAACTGAAAATGTATATGATATGTCAAATAAGGCTAATATTACTAGTAGACAAGTTCTTCTTGAAATGGATTATATCGAACGTACTGTTGATCCTCAAGGGCAAACTGAAGAAGGAGGTGCAGGGATTGTTCCTTCAGACGGCGGTGTGTATGACAATGTTGTTTGGTCTTTTAGTATTTCCACACTAATCAAAGAATTACACAGCACAAATAGTAGAGTTTATGATGCACTTATAACAAATTCGGATGAATGGGCAGCTGCTAGTTCAGATGGAGCAACAGCAGGTATTGCTGAACTTCTAGGGCAAGCCGCACAAATAGCAAAAGATAGTGCTGTAGAATCTGGACAACTGAATCATTATGAAATCCCAAGTCAATCAGATATTGATGATATTGTTCAAGATTTACCATCAGCAGTTTTAGAGAAAGTAATTAGAGATACAAATGGAGATGGCATTTGGGATACAGCAGTAATTCTTTTTGGTATTACTAGTGATGTTCCTCCTCCAATAATTATCGATGAAGTTGATTTTGCAATGAATGATAGGGGCAATGGATTAGCCCGTCCAGAAGGTCAAACTTATAGCCGAATGATGCTAACTGGTCCAGTACCTGTAACTCAAGCAATAACAGAGAGATCTTTTTCAGAATTCTGGAGAGTTTTCCCTATTGGAGTTGTTCTTTGCTCAATTGCTATATTTTTGATTCAAAGAAGAATAAGGGCAGTTCTGATTTCAGGAGTACCTACGCTTTATTCAATTTTCATAACTTATGGTTTTATCGGTTGGTTTCAAATTGAAGCCACTCCTACGATTATTGCTTTAGGGCCGATATTGATGGCTTTAGGGGTGGCCTATGGGCTTCACTTATCTAATCGTTTTACAGAGGAAGAAGGGGAAAATGCTCAAATTAAAATGATGAAAGCTCTTTCTACGACAGGTCGGGCTATTGCATTGTCAGCTATGACAACAATGATTGGTTTTGGAAGTTTAATGTATACTAATTTAGGTCCTGTCTTTACAGTAGGTCTGAGTTTGACACTTGGTATATTCATATGTCTTTTGTGTACATTTATTATGTCACCAGCTATTGCAGTTTTGACTGAATATAATTATAGAAAAGAAGAGGGCGAATGGCATCAATTAGCACAAACAGTGACTGAACATAACAAACCTATTCTGGCAATTTTACTAGCTACAACACTTCTTTCTGTCGGAGTTTTACCACTTTTACAAACGAATATTGATTATCTGGATATGGTTCCAGATGATGAACCAACTTTAGAGGGTATTGTCAAGTATTCTACTGAGTTTAATGCAGGGGCATTTGGTATGATGATTGCCCGAGGGGATTTTCAAAATAACTATGATGAACTCACTGAGGATGCTGTTGATCATTTGGATCAAGTTGATTTATTAGTTGCAGGTAGTGAAGATGGGAATCGAGAAGGATTGAATGACGTTGAGGATGTTACTGCAATTTCTTTAACTGAAGTAATGAAAGCAGTTAGATTCTCAAGTAATCAATCTGCAATTTTAGATGAAATATTAAATTTAGCAGGTCAAGAGGATGGTTTAGAAAGATCATTTTGGGAATTATTGCATGAAGAACAAATAGCCGATAATATTTTGGTAGGTCGAGATGCGCAAAAATTTATTTTGAATGTTTTTTACGATAGTATAACGCCTGAAGCTATTAGCATGATTATGGATTGTTCTCCTGACGAGGCAGGTAGTGTTGAATGTAAGTATTCTAAGACTTTGATTTATGTTGATATGCCTCTTAAGGATATCAAGGGTATGGAAGCTGCAGTAATTGGTGTTAACGAAATCCGCAATGAACATGAATATGCTCCAGTGAAGATGTCTGAATTAACAGGTGTAGCTGCAATAGGTACAAGTGTTAACGCTCAATTAATTAGTTCACAAATTAATACATTAGTAATTTGTATTGTTTTAGTTTTCTTTGTTTTAAGTCTTACATTTGGAAGAAATTGGAAGATTGGTCTCATTACTACCTTGCCAGTTGTGTGGGTTGTCTCATTGGAACCTCTGACTTTTGTAGCTCTTGGCCAACCGTTAAGTTTAGTTACAGTTATGATTGGTTCAATTGTTATTGGTGTGGGAATTGATTTTTCAATCCATATTACCCAAAGAGTTATGGAGAGAGGTGTGAATTTGCCAAGTGTCTACAATGCAACAGCAAAAACCGCACAAACGTTAGCAGAAGCGACTACAGTTACTTTGGTTGGTTTGACGGCAGCTTTTGCCATTAACATAAGTGCATTATGGTGGTTTGTTTTCATTATTGTGGTTCTCTTAATTGCATCAATGATATCTGCAATGTTCTTGTTGCCTGCAATTTATGCACAGGTTGTGAAGTCAGGAGGTACTTTGGAATGAGTGTAACTACGATACTTGGAGCTCAATGGGGAGATGAAGGTAAAGGCAAAGTTACAGATTATTTGGCAGACAGTTCGAAAGTGGTAGCAAGGTCGCAGGGTGGCAATAATGCAGGTCATACCATAGTCGTCGATGGTAAAAAACACAAATTGCATCTTCTTCCTTCTGGAATACTTCGTAAAAATGTTGTTAATGTAATTGGCAATGGCGTTGTTGTAAATCCAGATGTCTTACTCAAAGAATTAGACAATCTTGAAGGCGAAAGAGGACAATTATTCATTTCTGATAGAGCACATGTAATTATGCCATATCACAAGCTTCTTGATGGGGGTGAAGAGAGTTCTAAGGGCAAATCGATGATTGGTACCACCGGGAATGGTATTGGTCCTTGTTATTCCGATAAAGCCTCTAGAATTGGAATTAGAATGGGGGATCTTTTAGATGATGATATGATTCTGGAGAGGTTAGAGAAAGCCTTACCTCGTAATCAGGCATTACTCACTCATTATGGAATGAAAAATGATTTGACAATTGATAGTTTGTTTGATTTATGTAAAGAATGGAGAAAGGAATTAGGTGAATATATTACAGATTCATCTCTACTTGTTAACAAACATATTGATAACGGAGATAATGTTCTTCTTGAAGGTGCCCAAGGAGTACATATTGACATTGAATATGGAACTTATCCATTTGTCACATCTTCAAGTCCAACTACTGCTGGTGCAGCTTTAGGTTCTGGAATAGCGCCTTCTAAAATATCAAATGTTGTGGGAGTTACCAAAGCATATCTTACAAGAGTCGGGTCAGGTCCATTTCCCACCGAATTAGAAGATGAAGTGGGAGAAATGATTAGAGATAAAGGCCAAGAATTTGGTACAACTACTGGCCGTCCAAGACGATGTGGTTGGTTAGATTTAGTAATGCTAGAGTTATCACATCGAATATGTGGTTTTTCATCTTTAGCAATTATGAAATTAGATATCTTATCAGATATGGATGAAATAAAAGTGTGTGTAGCATACAAGGATGATAAGGGTTCAGAGATCAATCATTTTCCTTCATCATTATCTTATCTTGCGAAATGTGAACCAGTGTACAAAACTTTTCCAGGATGGTCTTCATCAGGAATAGATATTCCTAAGGGTATTATTCCAAAGGAAATGAAGAATTTCCTAGATTTTGTCTCTGAGAGCTTAAGTATTCCAATAAGTATAGTTTCATTGGGCCCAGGTAGGGATGAGACAATAATTTTCTAGGTTCAGAAGAGTTTGGCTGCAGTTAGAAATATCCTAGGTTCTGGATAATTCTCGCAATGCTGATAGGTGTATGAGACAAGGATTGTCCCTGATTTATCTACTAAGAATTCTCCGGGAGATAACCACGGATTGTCAACAAGGGGGCGGTTTATGGCACGGCGAGCTTTCTGGAACTCTAGTCCAACTTCTTTCGAATGGCACCACGTTTCTTCAGGAGCGTCGTAAAGGAGCTGTTCGATACCAAAATTTGAAAGTCCGAAAGCACTGTATGCTTTAAAATCCGGATCGCAAAGAATGGTACATTCAATCTTATGTTCCTCTTTGTATGCGGAGGCCCTTTCTGGTTCACCCTGTCCAATAATAACAGGATTGATGCCGGCAGCACGGTAGTCTTTGTATTCTTCGTTTAGTCTTGCTGCGCGATCAACACCACATCCACAACCAAAGTGCCGCCAAAACATCAATAGTGCGGGACCTTCAGACCAGAGCGAGGA
>CAZYZI010000004.1:0-10861 GCA_964651915.1 uncultured archaeon
GGTGTCCGCTGTTCGATAACTGTGCCCGTCAACCTTTGCGCGCCTTTCTTAAGGCTTTCGATAGAATCTTCACCTTTCACAGACACATCAACACGATAAGTCTTATCACAAACTGTATTCTTCAATTCGGCCACTCTCAACCTATCAACAAATTTAAGACTAGTAACTCTAATACGTGATTCATTCAAGGAATTAATTTCTTTTCCAATTGCTTCCAAATTTAACTCCCTCTTCTTTGGCATCCTTAGTTCAATAACAAAAGGACGACCCGAACCAAGCATGGCTGCATCTATATCTTCCCTCCCCATACCATGAAATAAATCTTCTTTGCACAGACTTGTCTTGATGAATGGTTTCGCGACTAATGATTGCACCGAATCTGGGTAAAGCTGCCCCGTGTCTTTACATTTTTTACACCCGTACCCCTTACAACTACTACAAGGCCACCTAGTTTGTGGAACTGTTCTATCATATTTGTTGTAATTTCCCTCTATAAACAAGGATTTTATTTCTAGATTAATTGTATCATAACTAGTATCAATTATAGCAACTGCATGCGGATTATCCATTTGAGCATCTAATCCTGTACTCTTCCAAACACCAATTCCCGTTTCACGATTCAATTGGGATTTCAACGATTCTCCTATTTCATTACCAAAAATAGAATGAAAGGAATCTTCATTTGACAATAATCCCTTGTCAACTACAGTACCTATCTTAAAACTAGATATTGAATAATCTGATATCGAATTAATCACTAAGTTAACAAAATTAGGAATTTCACTTATTAAACCATCGCATATTTTACAATCAGGACCATCAGAAATCAAAAGATTTTTCAAATCTTTGTCATTTTGAAGCTCCAATTGATTTAAAAGTTCAAGTCCTCTTTCGCGATTATCTAATCCAAAACCTACTTTTCCACAGGATCTACCCAAACAAGAAAGACAAAAAGGTGCAAATGACTGTATTTCATTTAGATTTAACATTTAACAAAGATTCCCTTATTTCCAGAGCAACTTCTGGAATATCTGTTACAATGGAGTGTACTTGTTGATTAATAAGAGTACGGATTACTTCTTCATCATTAACTGTCCATACCTGTATCGGGATTTTGCGCCTAGAAAATCTAAGAAACCACCCTGCATGAAATATTTTATAATAGGGAGATACAAAATCAGCTCCCGCCTGATTAAAAGCTTCACAAGTAAAAGACTCTTTAATTACTGAAAAAAATTGTCTAAGACTAAAAGAAGAACCCACAAGAAGTCCCGTACTAATTTTTTCATCAATATTTTTTATTTTCCTGACCACATTCGTATCAAAAGATTTCATGGCGAAATGCTCATACCCAAAATAATCAAGAACTATGGATATTACATCCTTTTCATATCCTGGCTCTTTAAATTCGACCTCAATATCTATTTTATCTTTAGCTGACCAAAGAGCTTGCTCTAATGTAGGAATCTGAGAATTAATCTCAATAATTTCTGAATAATTTAACTCATTGATAATTTTTCCCTCTATTTCCGAATCATGAAAACAAATAATTTGCGAATCTTTAGTTCTTCGAATATCGACCTCAACCATATCTGTTTTCAAGTCGACTGCGTTATTGATTGAGTCCAATGTATTATCTAGACTCTTATTTGAAGTGCGACCTCTGTGTGATATTATTTTTGTCTCCATACTCAAGGGTGCATACAGTATGTTTAAATATTAAATAGTGTTAGTAGGTGGTAAGGAGATTGTCATGGATAATGAATCAGAACAAAGTAGCGGAATGTCTGGCCAGATTGAAGATTTAATTGTTGATTTAGGCAATGAAAGATTTATGACTAGACACGAAGCTTTAGGCAGTTTAAGAGAAATGTTACCAAATCATGAAAGAGCAATAGCTGCTGAATTAGTTAGATGGATTCAACTTTATGGTAAATCTGATGCTGGAGGTAGTGCTTCTTTTGTTAATAAAGCAGCCATGGAACTATTTCAAGAAATGACCGAAATGGGTCTAGAACCTCTAATAAATGAAGGATTAACTGAGGGTGATTTTTATGCAAGAAGATCTGTAATGGATGCTATTGGAAGAACCGGAAGAATGTCTGTTCTACCTTATCTAATTGCAGGAATGGATGATGATGATAAATATGCCCGTTGGCAAGCTGCTAAAGGATTAGGCCGCTATGCCGGTTCAAGCGAAGCTCGTGAAGCCCTAGTCAAAGGTCTATCGGACAGTGATCCGTATGTAAGAAGAAGAGCTGGACGCTCCTTAGAAAATTTTGGTGGTGTTGGCCCTGGTGAAGATAAAGTTGAAGGACCTATGGAAGAAGATGGAAAAGGTGACATCGATGGTGACGAAATACAAGATTCGCAAGATGATGAACCACGTGTGCCTAATGATGAAATAGATTACGATGCAATGACTGTACCACAACTGAAAGAGGCTCTCAAAGAAAAGGGACTCACTGTTTCTGGTAAGAAAGCCGACTTAATATCTAGATTAAAAGAATAAAATTATACAATTCTATGGTGTCGTCCTGCGCATAGTACGTGGGAAAGGGATTACATGCTTAATATGATTAGAACCGCAAATCCAACTAACCGTTCTATCTATACCTAAACCAAAACCTGAGTGAGGAACACTACCAAATTTCCTAATGTCTAAATACCAGCCATAAGATTCTGGCTCCAAGCCTTCCTCGCGAATTCTCTCAATAAGCTCATCAGGAGACCAAACTCTCTCACCACCACCAATTATCTCGCCATATCCTTCAGGTGCTAATAAATCATGACAAACCAAAGATTTAGGATCATTTGGATCGGGTCTATGATAAAATCCTTTTTCTTTAGGAAAATTAGTTATGAATATTAGTGATTTCAAATCCTGTGTAAGAGCTTTTTCTTCTTTGTATCCAAAATCATCTCCCCAGGACAAATCAAAACCCATTGAATTTAATTTATCAAGTACTTCTTCATATCTCATCTTCTCAAAAGGTGCTTTGATATTTTCTAAAACTGAAATATCTCTTCCTAAAAACTCCAATTCACCTCGGTTTTCGGATAAAACTGAAGAAATGATATGCATAATCATACCTTCTTCTAAATCCATCATTTGGTGGTTATGAAGCCAAGCTGACTCAACTTCAGCATGCCAAAATTCAGTTAAATGGCGACGTGTTCTAGATTTTTCAGCTCTAAAAGACGGCGCAAGAGTAAATATATTCTCTAAACCAAACATTGTGGCCTCTGCATACAATTGCCATGATTGACTTAAATGTGCATAAAATTTCTGACCACTTTTTTCATTGTCATCATCGTATGAAACATTAAATAATGTAGATCCACCTTCACATGCTGAGGTAGTAAAGCTCGGAGATTGTATCTCTGTAAAATCTAAACCACTCCAATAATCTCTAAATGCCTTAAAAACAGTTGAACGAATCTTGAGAGCTGCAACCATATTACGACTACGTAACCATAAATGTCTGTTGTTCAAAAGGTGTTCATCACTCTGATCTTTTGTTATTGGAAATGTTTCAGCAAAATGGAAGACCTCAAATTTACTAGCTCGTATTTCCCATCCACCTGGAGCCCTCTCATCTTTAACTGGCTTACCTTCTAACAAAACTGAAGATTCAATGAGGGCTTTGCGTGCACCCTCAAAATGCCCCTCCTCAACTTTTTCTCTAGAAACTGTACATTGAATAACGCCTGTAGAATCTCTAACAACTACAAATGCTAGCTTTCCAGAAGACCTTGTTCGATATATCCACCCTCTAATCCTTACTGAATCTCCTGCTTTACCTTGAAGTATTTCATTAATCGGCGTGTACTCGTCGCTATTCGGGAATTCTGGATACTCCATTGCTACTGGATTAGATACATAGTCATAATAGTTTCTGATGATAATTCTTTTTAGTTCAGTGTAATACAAATTTGTGTTAGGAGTGGTTTCTTGCCCAAAATGCAAGCATGTGTGTGGTGTTGATTTGAAACATAAAAGTAAGAGATGTGCACGATGTGACTACAGTATGAAAATCTCTAAAGTTAGAATATGGGTAAAGACTAACAATCACAGTGATTTGCCTGAATTAATAAAAAATGTCAAAAAAGAGATAGCTGAACCAACTTTAAGGAATCAAGATTATTGAGAAGGTCTGATTTTATATACAGTGTGCGAGTGCGACCACCCTAATAATGAAGAGAAGCTCTCGAGTTTGGAAAAAAGCCGGAAAGCAACGTTGGAAATGGCGTAAGAAGAAAATGCGCCGTAGAAAACGCGAAAGAAGGCGTAACAAGTAATAATAATTTATTTAACGAGATATTTGCTTATAATGGCACTAAATGAGGGTTTAAGATGCCAGTAATAAATATTGAACTTGATGACTTAAATCGGATGCTAAAAGAGCCTCTGAATTCTGAAGAGTTTTCAACTATTATAACTCAAATTGGTGCTGACCCTGACGAAATTAATGAAAAAGATGCAATTATAGAATTCTTTCCAGATAGACCTGATTTGTTGTCTACTGAAGGTGTAGCAAGAGCTATACGGGCATTTACAGAGCAGCAATTAGGATTGGTAGATTACAAGACAAATACATCCACTACTCACATGGTTGTTTCACCTAGTGTCTTGGAGATTAGACCTCATGTTTTAGGTGGAATTGTAAGAGGAATTAAACTAGATGATATTTCAATAAAATGTTTAATGGAGCTTCAAGAAAAATTGCATGTGACTTTGGGGAGAAAACGAAGCAAAGTATCTATTGGAATTCATGATTTAGATAAACTAGTTGCCCCCTTCAATTATACAACTTGTTCACCTCATGAACCTGCATTTGTTCCATTGCAAAAAGATTATGAAATGACACCTGAAGAAATACTTAAAGAACATCCAAAAGGAATTGAGTATGCTCATCTTCTAGAAAACTTTGATGAATATCCAATTATTACCGACTCAAAAGGAGACGTCGCTTCACTTCCACCAATTATTAATGGGGCCTTGACAACAATCACAGAAAATACTAGTGATGTTTTAATTGATGTGACGGGACTTAATCGAAATGCAGTAGAATCATGCCTCAATATTGTTGCAGCCGCCCTAGTAGAAAGAGGAGGGGAAATTGAACAATTAGAAATTAAATATCCTTCTGAAAAAGTAATAGTTCCTCAAATGGAACCAAGAACTCATAAAATAAATAATGATTATTTGGTTGGTTTGTTAGGCTCAGATCCTGAAAATTTTGCTGTTTTTAAGGCATTCCGAAAATGCGGAATGGAACCTGATTTGAAAGACGAGACATGGCATGTTAAAATTCCGGCCTATAGGGCTGATATACTTCACCCTATAGATTTGCTAGAGGAAGTAGCCATTGGTTTAGGTTACGATAATTTACCAGAACAATTGCCAAAAGAAGCAAGATTCGGCGATGCATTGAATTCTAGAAAATTAGAAAGTAGATGTAGAGAAACCATGCTTGGCATTGGATTCCAAGAAGTTGTGACTCTTACACTTACATCAACAAATATGTTGCATGATAGCACAGGTAGAGAAAATGATAATGAAGCAACTGTTTCAAATCCAGTTACTGAAGATTACCATATGCTACGATCAAGCATATTACCTAATTTAATTGAATTACTAAAAAATAATAGGCATAGAGAACTACCTCAAAAAATATTTGAAGTTGGCCAGGTTGTAAGAGAACATAGTAATCGTACCTCTCTATCATGGATTGAATTAGCAAGTAAAGCTACTTTCTCAACGGCGCGATCTACTGCTGAAATCATATCACAAAGACTTAATCTAAAGGGAGATTTGAATGATGATGAAGATCCACTGTTCATACCTGGAAGATGCGTTCAAATTAAATCAGATAATTTTACGCTAAAATATGGTGAAATCCACCCTCGCACATTAGAGAAATTTGAACTTGGATATCCTGCGATTGGTGGGGAAATCAATTGGTAAAATTACCTATTTGTTTTGAATCTAAATCTACTGCTACCGTTTTCAGAAGCTTGTTAGATGAATTGGGACACCAATACAAGAGAACTAATGTTAACCGCTCTTACAGTAGTGTAGCTATTGTGATAGCAATGGAAAAAAATGCCTTGGTTTACAGGTACGAAATAGAAGATATCTCTATGATAGTCGATATTTGGGAAGAAAAACCAGGCTCTGGAAAAGTTACATATATTGAAATTAAAGGTAGTGAAAACAAAATAATATGTGAATTATTAAAAAAATTTTCTGAAAAACTTCCAAGAAAGCCCTGGGAATATACTATAGGGCAAAAATTAAGAAATGGATGGTTTAGTCAGGGCATAATGGGTGCTAAGAAATCCTGGATGAAGGTAATAAAATGAGCTTGCTAAAAGATATTGAACCCATTAAAACCAAGGATTACCTCAAAGATAAATTTAAAGAATATTACCAAAACGCTAAAATCAATTTACCTCCTAGATTTACATCGAGGGAATGGGGGTTTTTAGATTGGAATGGAAGAGGTATGAGAAGACATGTGAAATTCAATTCAATTAATGATGTTAACACATATTTACAGAAAAATGCTCCAGCACACTGCTACCATTCTGTTGCGTATTATGAAGACCCTGGGAGAATGTCTATGGTTGAAAAAGAATGGAAGGGTGCTGACTTAATTTTTGATTTAGATGCAGACCATTTACCTGAAATGCAGGATGTCATCAATAGAAAAATAACTTTTGCACAATTAATGGAATATATTAAAGAACAAACATCCAGACTTGTAAATGACGTTTTACTAGGCGACTTTGGACTAAATGAAAAAGACTTGTTGATTACTTTTAGTGGTGGAAGGGGTTATCATGTTCACGTAAGAACACCAGATGTTCTTACCTTGCCTTCTGGTGCTAGAAGAGAAATTGCAGATTATCTAACTGGTAAAGGCTTAGATTTAAACAAGATTTTAATTGATGCTGGTTACACAAAAGAATATCCTATACGAGGTAAAGGCATAGAACGTAAAAATTTAGGAATAGAAAAACTTCCTGATAAAAAATCAAAGGGATGGCAAGGAATAATTTCGAGATTTATTAACCAGAAATTGGATGATTTAAGAGATATGGATGATGAAAATAAAGAAAAAGAATTAAAGAAAATAGGTATTCCAATTGATATGCTTAATCTAAAAAAATGTAATGAAGAAGCATTCAATAAGCTTCCAAAATCTCCTAAGAAAAAATTTGTAAGAATTGCATTAAAAGAAACTGCAATTCATCCTGACGAGCCTGTTACTGGAGATATACATCGATTAATTAGACTTCCAGGATCACTACATGGTAAAACAGGTTTAATGGTAAAAACACTAAGCAAAAAAGAATTAGATGATTTTGATCCTTATGAAATACCTATTGCTTTTGGAAATAAGCCAATAAAAGTTAGAAACATAATTGGACGTACTGTTACCATGGGAAATAACCATATCTTAGAAAAAGATGAAATAACTGCACTGCCTGAATTCGTAGCAATATATTTTATGGCAATGAAGTTTGCCACATTGTGCCTTGAAACATGATTTGTGGAGTAGATGAAGCTGGAAAGGGACCGGTAGTAGGTCCAATGGTAGTAGCTGCTGTTGCAGTCGAAAACGCAAAAGACATAGAAGACTTAGGGGTAAAAGATTCTAAACAATTAACGCCTGCCAGAAGAAAGGAATTAGCAAATATTATTAAAGAAAAATTTGTTTTTGCCGTAGAAATTATAGAAGCTGAAAAAGTTGATGTGTATAGAAAACAAAACAAATTGAACGAATTAAATCGTGAAGCTTTTGAAAAACTTATCTCAAAATTAGACCCTAACGTAGCATACGTAGACGCTGCCGATGTTAATGAACACCGCTTTGGAAAGAGGATAAAAGAAAAACTAACAAATGAAAAGGATACTGATGTTATATCTATGCACAAAGCTGATGCAAAAATTGATGTGGTGGCTGCAGCCTCCATTATTGCTAAAGAAACAAGAGAAGATGAAATTAGAAAACTTAAGAACGAAATAGGCAATTTTGGAAGCGGATATCCCTCTGATGAGCGAACAATTAAGTTTTTGAAGACCTTTTATGCTGATAATGGTAAGTGGCCTACTGGAACTCGTAAAAGTTGGAAAACTTTAGAGCGTATACGTCCTGTAAAAACACTTGATGACTTTGGTGAAATTAATGAGTAAAAATGTAAAAGAACTACTTGATGAAAAAGTAATAGAATTCAATTCAAGAATAGATAGTGAACCTGAATTTTCCAAAATGATTGAAGGAAAAAACAGAACCATCTGTATTTCTATATCTGGCGGAGATAACTTTTCTACTAAACTTGAAAATATGAGAATAGAAGATTTTGTTCAAAATGATGATACTAGTGCTGATTTGGTTGTGACTGCAGATTCAGAAGTTTTGATAGGATTAATAAACCGAGAAATCTCGCCAATTAAGGCCTACATGTCTGGGGATCTCAAAGTAAAAGCTAGTTTAACGGATATGCTACTTCTCAAAAGATTATTTTAATCTTCGAGCAAAAATCTTATTTGACAAATCTGCTATTTCCTTAGGTCCTAGGACTTCTGCTCTTTCATCCATATTTTCTAAATCATCTAATTCAATATCTTTGAAATTCAACTTTAAGCAATTACGTATTTTCTTTCTTCGGTGGGTGAAAATAGAACGAACCACTTGCTCAAAGGTATCAAAATCATCTAATTTGTAATCTGGTTCTCTACGAACTAAATGTACAACTTGAGAATGTATCTTAGGTTGAGGTTGAAATGCAGTTTTAGATACTTTGAATAGCTTTTTCGTTTCGGCATAATGATTAGCCATAACTGATAGACGGCCATAAGTCTTTGAACCTGGCTTAGCAACCAAACGATTAGCAAATTCTTCTTGAAACATTAAAACTGCTCGTTCCCATTTGAAATTGAATAACCTAAACAATATTGGAGATGAAATTGAATAAGGTAAATTAGCAACAATAACGTCTATCGCAGGAATATCGAAGTCAAGAATATCGGCTTCAATAATTTCTGCTCTTTCTGCAAATCTCTGCTTGAGAACTACAGCAAGCCACTTATCCTTTTCAACGGCTAAAAGATTGCCTTTATCAATCAATAAATCTGTTAAAATTCCTCTTCCAGGCCCTATCTCAAGAATTTTCTCTCCATCCTTAATAGATGCTAAATTAACAATTTTATTCGCAATATTATCGTCGATAAGGAAATTTTGGCCTAACATCTTCTGCTTGCGCCGTGAATGGTGGGCCGGGGCGGAATCGAACCGCCGATCTTCGCCTTGTAAGGGCGACGTCATAACCCCTAGACCACCGGCCCTAGTAAGAAACTATGTCTAAGGGATGCGGGCTGTGTAAACACTGGAGTACTAAATGCCATCCCTCAATTATAAATACAGTTTTGTGTCCAGCGCAATATGCTTCAGCAATTAAGGCAGATGAACATTAATCCATCGGCAATATATTGTAATCTTTCACAAGAAGAATGGAGAGAACAAGAACTGAAAAGAGAAGAAGGAAGACTCTCCGAAAATGGAACTGTAATTATCAATACTGGAATATACACTGGCAGATCTCCGAACGATCGATTTATCGTTAAAAATAAGTCCAGTGAAAATCTAATTGACTGGGGTGATGTTAATCTACCTCTTAGCGAAGAATCATTCAACATTTTAGAAGCAGCTGTAAAGAAAGAAATGAATGACGAGGAACTATTCATTTTTGATGGATTTGCAGGGGCAGACAAAAGATACCAATTGCCACTTCGTGTAGTTACTATGAAATCATGGCAAGGACATTTTTCTCATAATATGTTTATTAGGCCAACTGAAAAAGAACTAGATGATTTTAAACCTGAATTTACAATCCTTAATGCATCATCTATTGAATTTGAAGATTGGGATGAACTAGGCCTTAACTCAAAAGTATTTATTGTGCTAAACCTCGAAAAGAAAATGGCAATTATTGGAGGAACTGAATATGGTGGTGAAATTAAAAAATCTGTATTTTCAGCTTTAAATTTTTATTTGCCATTAGAAGGTGTGATGCCTATGCACTGTTCTGCAAATATAGGTAAAAATGAAGATTCAGCCTTATTCTTTGGTCTTAGTGGAACAGGAAAAACAACACTTTCAACCGACCCAAATAGAAGACTGATTGGAGATGATGAACACGGCTGGTCTGATTATGGTGTTTTTAATTTTGAAGGCGGGTGTTATGCCAAAACAATTAATCTTGATCCTTCTAAAGAACCTGATATTTTTAATGCAATTAAACCAGGTGCATTATTAGAAAATGTCATAACTGATGAAAATGGCGTTGTTGACTACACCGACAGTTCTATAACTGAGAATACCCGAGTTTCATATCCTATAGATTACATTAACAATATTGAACCAACGGAACAAGGAGGGCACCCGAAGAATGTTATCTTCCTTACATGTGATGCTTTTGGTGTTTTACCTCCTATATCTAAACTCACTCCTGAGATGGCGATGTATCATTTCCTAAGTGGATATACTGCAAAAGTAGCAGGAACTGAGAGAGGAATTACTGAACCTGTTGCTACGTTCTCAACCTGTTTTGGTGCACCATTTATGCCTCAATATCCAACGACTTATGCCGAATTATTGGGTAAAAAATTGAAAAAACATAACGCCCAAGCATGGTTAGTGAATACGGGTTGGAGTGGAGGAGCTTATGGTACTGGAGAAAGAATTGATTTACCAGTAACTAGAAGAATGTTAACTGCAATATTAGATGGAGAATTAGATAATGTAGAATTTACGCCTGATTTGAATTTTAAGATTTTAGTTCCTGATAA
>CAZYZI010000004.1:10961-37149 GCA_964651915.1 uncultured archaeon
TAGATAATGTAGAATTTACGCCTGATTTGAATTTTAAGATTTTAGTTCCTGATAACGTGCCTGAGGTCGATTCTAATATTCTAAATCCTAGAAATACTTGGGCAGACAAAGATGCATATGATTCTAAAGCAAAGGAATTGATAACTCTTTTCAAAAATAATTTTGTGAAATATGAGAGCTTTGGAGATTACTCAAAAGCTGGTCCCGACTAAAGATATTCTGAAACCATTTCTCTTTCAGACACTAATTCATCATTTGTTTTCTTTAATGATTCCTTAGCAAAATCATCGTGCTGATAATTATCAATTACTTCATAATTACCTGGCGATACTGTACGAACTGGCATACCGGCCCAAACCCCTTCAGCAAAGCCATACTGACCTTCACTACAAACTACTATTGAATGTATTTCATCACCGACTGTGTACAAACTTTGAACATGATTGATTAGTGCATTTGCAGCTGAGGCTGCACTAGAAAGTCCACGAGCTTTGATAATTGCAGCTCCTCTTTTTCCTACTGAAGGTATGTATTCCTCTTTCAACCATTTCTCATTTCCAATAACATCTGTAGCTGGTTTTCCTGAAATTATTGTATTAGAATAATCTGGGAACATAGTAGGACTATGGTTTCCAAAAATAGCCATGCCCGAAACTTCAGTAATATCGACTCCAGCTTCTACAGCAAGCATAGACACTGCTCTGTTTTGATCGAGCCGCGTCATAGCTGTAAATCTATTAGAATCAAATCGATCAGACTGGGATGCTGCGATCATACAATTAGTATTACATGGATTACCAACAACTACAATACGGCAATCATCAGCTGCATTATCAGATATTGACTTTCCTTGGCCCACAAAAATTCTTCCATTATCCTTTAGTAAATCTGATCTTTCCATACCTGGTCCACGTGGCTTACTACCTACCAAAAGACAAAGATTAGCTCCACTAAAGGCTTCATCTGGATCAGAAGTAACAACTACATTTTCTAAAAGTGGAAAAGCGCAATCTTGAAGTTCCATAGCCACACCTCCTAAAGCTTCCAAAGCTGGAGGGATTTCGAGCAATTGTAACGAGATTTTTGTTTGAGAACCAAACATCTCACCTGCTGCAATTCTAGGAAGTAAACTGTAACCTATCTGCCCTGCAGCACCAGTTATTGCAATACGTATAGTCGCCATATTTCACTATCATAGAAGGGGTGATAAAATTAACACCATAATTTACCCTAATTACCCATAACCCTTTTAGAGTGCATGACTATATAGGTGAATGAATGAACCTGTCACTGATGTAAAGAAATACGACATCAATCGAAGAATTTATCTCCCTAAATGGGTTGAAGAAGATTTAGGCTTAATCCCTGGCCAGTCATATGTTACATTTGTACAAGACGGAAGCAACATAGTTATCAAAAAAGTTAGTATTAGTATAGCTTAAACTGTTTCTTTGAGCCACTGTAAATCACTCTGGTAAAGCATTCTAATGTCCTTGATTCCCAAGTGTAGCATAGCTAATCTTTCAAGACCAAGACCCCAAGCCAAAACAGGACATTCAATTCCAAAAGGCGCTGTAACCTCTGGTCTAAAAATTCCCGCACCTCCTAACTCTAACCACTTATCTCCAAAACGAACTTCAACTTCTAGAGAAGGTTCAGTATACGGAAAATAAGCTGGCCTAACTCTTACATCGTGAAAACCCATCCTCCTGTAAAACTCTTTCAAGACGCCAATAAGCATACCAAAATTAGCTTCTGGTTCGACAATGATACCTTCAACTTGAGTGAATTCGGGTAAGTGTGTAGCATCCAAAGCTTCACGCCTAAAAACACGCCCCACACTAAAAACCCGTATTGGTGGTTCAGGATTATTAGACAAATATCGTATTGTACCAACTGTAGTGTGTGTTCTCAACAAAGCCTGTTGAGCAGTTTCTTTACTCCAATTACTACCCCATCCCACTGAATCAGTATCGCCACCATCCTCGTGTATAGACTTAACTTGATCCAACAATTCATCATCATTGATTACAAATGATGCAGGTTCAGAAAGATAGAAAGTATCTTGTAATTCACGTGCTGGATGATCTTGTGGGATAAACAAGGCATCCATATTCCAAAAGGCAGACTCCACATAATCTCCCTCTATTTCTGTAAAACCCATTTGTAAAAATATAGATCTGATTTCTTCTGTGAATCTAGTTAATGGATGTAAAGTAGCAAAATCAGAAGATTCAACTCCCGTTTCAGCACTATAACGCTGAAAATTCTTATCTTTCCATTCACCGGATTGCAGCATCTCAGGAGTTAATTCACCTATCAAATTCTCATCAATTTCATCAATATTGAAATTTTGACCTTCCTCAGTCAAATTAAAAATTCGAGATACCTCTTCTTTACTAGACAAAACTTGTCTCCCTTTTAGTAAAGCAAGACCGTCTTTATCAATCTCATTTTCAGGCATAGGCTTCCGACTCAAAAGAACTAAAACCTCTTCATCGGGTGTTTCTTCAACGTTACCTGTAGGAATCAATTTCAAACCCTCCTCTGTTTTTTCTAAATCTGCAAATTTCTTTCTTTTCAACCAGCCAATTACAACTTTCTTTTCATTATCGTCTAAAGGTAATTCATCTAGCAAAGATTCTCCCATTTGATTAAGCCATTCAACCGCACGCCTTTCTGGCAAACCTTGCTCAGCATATTTTTTTCCCTCATCATTAGGCAAAAGAAAATTTGTTGCTTCCTCAGATATGTCAACAAAACCCTTACTTCGAAGCCAAGATGCTGCAGACATCGCTTCTTTTTCACCTAGTTCAGATTTTAATGATGCTTCATGTGGTGAGAGAGGACCCTCCTTCAAACATTTCAGCAATTTCAACTCATTAGGTGATAAGTCCACATTATCCATTGTACTAGGCAGTTTATTAATTTGTTCGAAAGTCAAAATACTCTAACTTTTCTATTATTTCCTCAAATACTTCATCTGGTTCCTTGTTATTTGTATTTAATATTATGTCATATCCTTTAAGATTGCCATAATCGAAACCATATAATTCTGAATATCTATGCCTATCATCTTCATCACGGCTCTGATTTTCTATAAAATCAGCCATTATTTCATCTCTTCCCTCTATTTCCAAATTCTCAATTTCATTATTGAGGGATTCTAAATTTTTATAATCTTTCTCAGGAATTTGAGACTTTCCCACTAAATAAGCTTGTTCACCTGCCTCTCGTCTCAAAAATCTTAAGGCTTGTTCTCTAATTGAGCATCTTAAATACAAACGGACCAAATTTTTCTTACCTAAGCTAGCCATAAAACTTCCCATATAGGCCGGTTGTCTACCCTCTACAACACCTAAATTAGTACCAATTTCAGAACCTGTAATTACTTGGCATGTTTTGTAATCTATTTCAACATCAATACCTCTTTCAACCAATAATAAACGGGCCTGTTCTGCAACTGTTATTCCTCTATTTTTAGCTGCGTCCCTAAATAGAGAGCCAACTGAATGAAAAGAACCCTTGAAAAATTCTGCTAAACGTTTAGCCTGTGTAGATTTGCCAGTAAGCTGATCACCTGCAATCAAAATCATAGGCTTGTCAGTTATATTATCTTGAAGCTCATCAATAGCCTCTTCACCTATATACGTCTTAAATGCAGATGCAATTCCTGAAATATAATCCACTAATCTAAGGTCTCAGTAGTAGTATTTACCTTTTTGGGGGTTTAACAAGTAAAAGAAGATTCTAAATGACCTGTAAGTGGATCACCAAAGTCCATTACACGATCATCCCAATCTTCTTCAGCAACCAAAGCAATCAAACTATTAGGAGCTTCATCTATGACTTTCCAACCTAACTCAAATGCTAATTTATTTGAAAAATCTAAAACCTCTTCGTAAGACAACATATTATCTTGGCTTAATCTCTTCCGAGCTGGTCCTAAATGCATGTATGATTTTACTTCTATCATCACTCGTTCACCCGCTAATTTTATTAATTCTGCATAACCAGGGATGTCAAAATCATTCCACCCTTTAACGACCGTCATTCTAAGAACTTTTCTAGTTTTAAGTCCATCCATCAAATTTAATGTACCTTTAATTTTATCCCAAAAATTCGGGATTAAAGGTATATCTATTTTTTTCCAAGTGGCTTCATCTGGAGCATCAAGTGACATATAGAGTTGAGTAGGAAGCGAGTCTTCATCCCGAAGTTTCTCAATCATCTCTGGATGTAATCCATTTGTGACTAGAAATGATGAAATTTTACGAGTACGAAGTTCTCTAAGCATCCCTGGTAATCCCTTGTACAAAGTAGGTTCACCTGTCAAAGAAATAGCAAAATGTCGAACTGTTTGAGATTCTAAGAATTTTTGGCCATCAACTTTTGGATTACCTCCAAAACCAGACAATTTTCTCAAATGACCTTCAATAGAACCTTGAACTACATCAACAGGATCGTCATTAGCATATTCCATCAAATCTTGTTGACCCGAAAACATTTCATTTGCGCGCCAACAATAAACACATTTTTGATCACATGCTACGGCTGCAGGCGTCATTTGTGTGCATTGATGGGAACGAATACCGTAAAATTTTTGCTTATAGCATCCTGCACTCCCCTCTTTCATACCTTTTTTAGTCCAACCACAAATCTCTACAGCTGAATGGTTACCCACGATTTCATAAGATGCTTTCTCAAGTGCTTTCTTGTATTCATCCGTAAAAAGAAGATTACCTTCTTCAGAATTAGTTTCCATCATACTTCTGCAATCTCTCGTATATTATCAAAATCCCAAGTATAATAAATTAATGTAATTTCATAATTTATACTCTCGCTTAGAGCTATTGAAGAACCTATACTCTCCGATGTATATGTGAATTTTCCGCCCATCCATTCACCCTCTGTTTCAAATGACAACAAGAAAGCATCAGCATTATCTGCAGTACCTGAAACTGTTTCAGGCAATTGATTCACAGGCCAGATAATTGTTATAGTACCTCCATTACCCCCATCATTCTGGCTTTCACCGGCTGTATTATTCTGTGAAGATGCATCAAGAGTTACCTGACGGCCTCCTCCAGCCCCTCCACTAGATGACCAATCAACTACAACATCAAAATGTGATATTCGCATATTAGATGTGTAATCCCAATCAACTTCCTCAAGAACATACCCGAAATCAACAAAATCACCTTCATTATTCAATGTACCGCTAAGCGAAGGGCCTGTATTATCAGTCACTATTACATCTGCTGTAAAAGCGGTAGTACCTCCTAGGTTGACTACTTGAAATGAATTGGCTGCAGAAGAAAATGTAACCATTAACATCAGAATTATAACTACGAATCCCCCAAACGCTGAAACTAAACGGCCTGTAACTACAAAACTACCGAAATTATAAACTTCTTTGTTGTTGTACTTCTCAAAACTCGCCATCGAATCGCTGAGAGTATTTGACAGGCCCATTATCTACTACAGTTGTATTGGGCTTATTTAGCTTATCTAACTATGAACAACCAGTAGTTGAACCGCAACTTACACATTTTAGACAACTACCATTAGAAACTAAAGTAAACTGTCCACATTCTGGGCAAGGATCACCTTCAAAACCAAATTTACCAGCTTCCTCCACTGCTGAACTATCTCCAGAACTTGACACTAAAGGTGCTGTGGAAGTCAGTGGCATTTCACTTAAATCTGTTTGAACTATTGAAGTATCGACCTGAGCAGAGTCAACATCATCTAAAGTAAGTTGGATTTCATGATTGTCACTTGCTGAACCTGCTGGACTTAATCCTGAATTAAGATTCATTTCAGTCTCTGCTTCACCCTCTGAACGCACAATATCGGGTTTCAAATCTTCAGGTTTAACATGAGCTAAATCATTTCTATCAAGATAATTAACTGCTAAATCACGGAATATATAATCTAAAATACTTGTTGACATTTTTATTCGATCATTGCCCTGAACTGGGCCATTAGGTTCAAATCTTGTAAATACAAATGCATCTACAAACTCCTTGAGTGGAACGCCATGCTGAAGACCTAAACTAACTGCAATTGCAAACGCGTTTGTTAATGCTTTGAAAGCAGCACCTTCTTTGTGCATGTCCAAGAAAATTTCTCCTAAACTGCCGTCTGCATATTCTCCAGTATGCAAGTATACGTTATGTCCTCCAATCTTAGCCTTTTGAATATAACCTCCTCTTTTATTTGGAAGTCTTCTCCTTTGAGCTATATATCTGGTAACTACTTTTCTTGCTAAAGGTTCAGCGTCTGAAATTGGTAAAGCATCAGCCATAACCTCAACTGCTTTTTCGGCACTCATAATGCCTTCAGCTAAATCTTCCTCTTCCTCAATATTTACCTTCAATACAGTTCCTGACATTAGTGGTTGACTTAATTTTGAACTATCTCTATACAAGGCATTAGCCTTGATCATACCTCTCCATGAATCCATGTAAGCTTGCTTAATATCATCAATAGTTGATTCATGAGGCATATTGATTGTCTTAGATATTGCTCCAGATATGAATGGTTGAGCTGAAGACATTATGTTAATATGTGCATTCCAAGCAATAAATCGTTCTCCATGTTGACCACATTTATTAGCACAATCAAAAACAGCTAAATCACTTTCTTTGATATGTGGAGCCCCCTCTATAGTTAACCTTCCAAACATATAGTCATTAGCTGAATCAATTTGTTCTTTAGTGAAACCTAAATGAGATAACAAATCAAAAGACCAATCTTCTGCTTGAGATTCACTTACACGTAATTTAGAAGTACAAAAATCTTCACCAACTGATGAAACTGTAACTAAATGACCTATGGATGTGAAATTAGGAACCTGAGATTCAAGTGAAGCCAAAATATCTGGAGTTAAACCCTTCTTTTTCAAAGATTCGAAATTTATTTCTGGTGAATCATCAAATGTTCCAGAACCTATGATATAATCTACAATTTCTTTAGATTGATTTTGGTCATATCCTAAGCGATCTAAAGCAACAGGAACTGATTGATTAATTATTCTGAGCATTCCACCACCCGCTAATGTTTTGAATTTTACAAGAGCAAAATCTGGCTCTATCCCGGTGGTATCACAATCCATAACAATTCCTATTGTTCCAGTTGGTGCAATTACTGTAGATTGTGCGTTACGGAAACCATGTTTTTCTCCTAAATCAATAACTTGATCCCAACATTCCCTTGCTGCTGACAGTAAATATTCTGGGCAGTAATTTGGATCTATTCCTCTAGGCTTAACAGTAAGTCCTTCATAATCATCATCGGGAACATTATATGAGGCTCTTCGATGATTTCTCATAACTCTGAGCATATTGTCTTTATTATTTTCATATCTTGGAAATGGTCCTTTTACAGAGGCCATTTCAGCACTGGTTGCATACGAAATACCACCCATCATAGATGTTAAAGCTCCACATATTGCTGAAGCTCGATTGTCATCATATGGAATGCCCATACGCATTAACAACGAACCAATATTTGCATATCCTAATCCTAATGTTCTATAATCATAACTTCTCTGCGCTATAGCAACAGAAGGGAATTGAGCCATAAGTACTGAAATTTCAAGTGCAACCGTCCAAAGACGGACTGAATGAATGTATTCTTCAGTGTTGAATTTAGTTGTCTCTGCATCATAATATTTAACTAAATTTAAACTAGCTAAATTACAGGCTGTATCATCCAAAAACATGTACTCTGAACAAGGATTACTTCCATTAATTTGTCCATCCGGTGAACATGTGTGCCATTCATTTATTGTTGTATCATATTGTAACCCTGGATCTGCGCAAGACCAAGCAGCTCTAGCAATAGTATCCCATAAATCATTCGCCGCAAGTGTCTTACAGGGTTTAGGAGCGCGCCCTTGTTTCTCTGCATCATCAAGTTCTGTACGCCAATAAAGATTCCAATCTTTATCATCTATAACAGAATGCATAAAATCATTACTAACTCTAACTGAATTATTACTATTCTGCCCAGATACTGTTGAATAAGCTTCTCCTTCCCATGAAGTGTCGTAAGTATCAATCTCAATCTGTGTATATCCTTGTTGACCTAACTCAAGAACTCTTGCAATCAAGTTTTCTGGAATGTAAGCTTTCATTGCTGAATTTATTGCTATAGCTAATGGCTTATTCTTAGATTGATTGAACTTGTCTTTATCTTCATCATAAGCTTGAATGGCTGCTAAAATTTCATTGCCGTGGTTTTGAAGATGCTGTGAACCTGCAACAAGTGCTGCCACTTTCTCCTCCTCAGTCATTTTCCAATTGATAAAGGCTTCAATATCTGGATGGTCCATATCTAAACAAACCATTTTTGCCGCTCTACGTGTAGTTCCTCCTGATTTAATCGCACCAGCGGCTCTATCTCCAATTTTTAAGAATGACATAAGACCTGAAGACATGCCACCTCCAGACAACGGTTCCCCATCTCCTCGTATCCTTGAAAAATTACTTCCAGTACCTGAACCAAACTTGAACAAGCGAGCTTCACGAGTCCACAAGTCCATTATTCCACCCTCATTGACTAAATCGTCTGAAACTGATTGAATAAAGCATGCATGAGGTTGTGGATGTTCATATGCATTTACCGATCTTTCTAATTCTTCAGTTTCGGGATCAACAAAATAATGTCCCTGGGCAGGCCCTTCAATACCGTAAGCCCAATTCAAACCCGTATTGAACCACTGAGGAGAATTAGGTGATGCTCTTTGTGAAGCAAGCATAAAACACATTTCATCATAATAAGCTCTGGCATCATCTTCACTTGCAAAATACCCATGTTTCCAACCCCAGTAAGTCCAGGTACCTGCTAATCTTCTGAAAGTCTGACGACCATCAACTTCTTCACCATATTTTTCAGATTCAGGTAATTTCTCCATAGCCTTATGGTCCGGGACACTCTTCTGAAGCCAAATTGGAACTCCCTTTTCTTGAACTTTTTTTAGATTTTTAGCAATTCCTGCTTTTCTAAGATATTTTTGTGAAAGTACATTTGCTGCAACCTGGCTATAATTATCTGGAAGATTTACATCTTTCATCGAAAAAGCAACGGAACCATCAAAGTTCCTGATTTCTACGTCTCTCTTAGTCCAATTTAATTTATTAAAGGGATCTTTACCACTTTCTGTAAATTTGCGCTCTATTTTCAAACCGTTAACTTTAGCTGGCAATTAGGCCACCCCCAAGGGTGGCAAAAATGAATCATACTGTGTTTTTATTCGGATTAATTTCATCGGTCTTCCGCTATTAAGGCACTATATAATAAGCGTTACATAACCTTCGAAAATATGCTTTTTTACCATTTTTAGGGGTACTACCACCCTGAAAAAGTTAAAAAAAAGGTAGAACCTGTCAAAAAAGACGCGTTGGTTCCACAGTATTAAACAATAAAATAAGTTATTATAACGATTCGCTTTTTGACGTAATAACTCAATTTTAGATTTATTTACTTCCTATTGTTTCACGCCAGTCTAAACCAACAGTTCTACGGCCTATTTTGCAAACTGGTGGGAAAACACGTTTATGGATTGAAAGTTTAATGAGATTATCAATTCTAGATATAGATTCTATGCTAATTCCTGTATTTGAAGAAATTTCATTAACTGATAATTGACGCTCTAACCCTAATAATATTTTATCTAATGTTGGATAATCTACCCCTAGTTCTTCCTCGTCACTTTGACCCTCCCAAAGTTCTGCTGTTGGAACTCTTTTTAGAATAGGCTCAGGAATATTCAAATCTTTAGCCAGAGCATATACTTGTGCCTTATACAAATCACCCATTGGTAAAAAATCTGAAGCTCCATCTCCCCATTTCGTATAATAACCAACTAAAAGTTCAGATTTATTTGAAGTACCCATTACCAAAGTATTTGAAGCAAAAGCTTCACCATATAATAAAGACATTCGAACTCTAGAATGTAAATTACCCTCAGATGCAGTAGAAGAATAAGATGGAGTAACTTCCTTGTAACTTTTTACTATTGAAGCTATACTATATTTCTTAGTTTCAACATTCAATGTACCTGCATGATCTAAAGCTAAAGATACAGACTCAGACTCCTTAAATGGCATAATTAGACCTTTAACTTTGTCTGAACCGAGTGATGATACTGCCAAAGCAAGTGACGTCGCTGAATCAATACCTCCTGATAAACCAAGAACAACACCCTGTGCCCCAGCGTCTTTTACACGTGTTTGAATAAATGTCTCAATTATTGTCAAGGTGTCTGGAAGTAGTTTCACAACTTATTCAGAGCAATGCCCTTATTGAAATTTAGCAATGGCATCTATTATTAACGGGTCCAAATGGGGCTTATGCATTTAGCACTGGGACAAGCTCCTGTTGTACTTGGAGATATTGATAAAAATCTTGAAGTTATGGAAAGCTTAATTGTGGATGCTCAAAGTAAATGTGACGATAAATTAGATTTAATTGCATTTCCTGAATTGTTCATAACAGGATATAATTTAAGAGACAATTACAATAAAGTAGCTGAGAGAATCCCAAGTTCAGATAAAGCACAAGATAATATTAAGAAATTAGCTAAAAAATACAAGGTCCACATTGCTACAGGAATAGTGGAAAAATCTGGAAAAGAGTTGTTCAATTCTGCCATCCTAATTGGCCCAAAAGGGTACATTGGGCATTATCGTAAGCAATTCTTACCGAATTTTGGACCATTTGAAGAAAAAATGTTTTTTGAAGAAGGAAACCAAGCTC
Source organism: uncultured archaeon (assembly GCA_964651915.1). Taxonomy (GTDB): domain Archaea; phylum Thermoplasmatota; class Poseidoniia; order MGIII; family CG-Epi1; genus CG-Epi1. The sequence goes on from CAZYZI010000004.1 coordinate 21,729, forward strand.
CGGTCTTTGAAACTCCATTTGGAAAAGTAGGAATACACATTTGCTATGATATCTTTTTCCCAGAAACTTCAATGAACCTAGCCCTTAATGGAGCTGACTTAATCCTAAATTTGGCCGCAAGTCCAACAACTTCAAGACCTCTATTCCACAGAGTCCTACCTGCCAGAGCTATTGAAACGACATGTTTCTATGCTTATTCAAATAATGTCGGAACACAGGGAAGTCTAACCTTTGCGGGTGAATCGGTTATTGTTAATCCACGCGGTAAAACAATTGCTGAAATCCCTAGCTTTGAAGAAGGTGTTATTGTATGTGAATTACCTCTAGATGAACTTAGTTCATTTAGAGAAGCAAGACCTGTTTTGAGAGATTCTAGAAAAAAAGAGTAGCCTTATTATGAAGGTGCAATCGGACCTTCCTATGTATGATGTTGCTGTAGTTGGTCAAGGTCCTGCCGGAGGAATAACTGCTCTGCGATTAGCTGAAGCAGGACACTCAGTCATTGCATTTGATCGTAAAAAGAGAGTTGGTGATCCAATTCATTGTGGTGAAGGGTTAGGCAAAATAGCACTAGAGCATACAAATTATCCTGTTGGTGATTGGGCTATAAGGGAAGTAAAAGGAAATCGTATAAGAATGCCAAATGGAAAATCTGTAGGACTAATGTCACCAGGATATTCAATACATAGATGGGGACTTGACAGAACCATTTCAGATGATGCTGTGGCTGCTGGAACTGAGAGACATGAAAATTTAAAAATAACAAAAGTAACAAAAGAAGAAGGGCATTGGAACTTATTTTCAAAAGACGAAGAAGTCGCTAAAGCAAAACAATTAGTTATTGCTGAGGGACGTGTCCCGAATATTATAACGCAAGTCGGACTAAAGGGAAATGATAAACTACGCTTACTCCCTGGACTTCAATACAAATTCAAAACAAGTGATGTTGATTTCCCAGATACAGATTATTTTGATTTCTATATCGATCCCATGTATGCTGATGGATACATCTGGGTCTTCCCTAGAGATGGCATATTCAATGTAGGTATTGTAGCTACTAACGGAGCTAAGAAAGGTTTAGATTATTTTTGTAAAGAACACATGTGTGTTAATCCTGATAAACGAATCGAAAATGATTTGGGGGATAAGCAAAATGGAGGTTTAATTCCAAGAGATGGACCTATTCCTAAATTTGCTACCAAAGACGCATATGTTGTTGGAGACTCTGCCGGATTAACTAATCCAATTACTAAGGGAGGTGTCCATGTAGGAATGCTATCTGGTGAATACGCCGCAATAGCAATTAGAAATGAATTGGGAAGTGGTAAATTAGTTCCACCATCTCATTCAATAAACTGCCATGAACTCAGAGGAAAATACTGGGAGGATTGCGGTAAATCCCTACATCCCGACCTAGAATCACACATATGGTATGATAGAATATTGAAAAGACAACCATGGACTCAACAAAAATTTGTTGACCAATCAAAATTGATTTACTCCTTGGATAAAAGAATTTTAAATTTAATTGGAGAAATATACGATGGGCGAAATTATTCTAATCTGCCTTGGCACAAAATGCTAGGTGTTTTAATCAAAAATCCTGATTTAATTCCGATGGCTGGGAAATTACTAAAAATTAAAGCTAGTTTGAAAGTCACTGAGACCTATGGCTGGTAATCTATTCAGGATAAATATTATGATGGTTATTCCAAATACACTGATAGGAATGAAAACTGATTTTAGAGTGGTAGGAATTTGCTTTATGCTCATAATGATGAGTACTGCTGGTTGTCTCGAGGACGAACCAAAGAAACAAACACCTATTGAAGAACCATCACTTCCAGTTGGAACCTTTGTTACAGGACCTAATGGAACTGCAATAGAAGGTGAACCCTTAGCTATGAATTTTGTTTTTAGTAATGTGGGTGAACAAGGAGCTGAACCAAGTATTGGAGTTACTTCGAGTGGCTGTATCTTTTTCATAGCATTCGAAAAACCGATGCGCTCATGCGACCATGGACAAACATGGGAAAATACTGCTGATGGAACTCAAGCATTCTTCACTAATGATCCCTATGGTTGGGTTGATCCAATAACTGATAGAGTTTTCAATATTCACATGATGGGGCTATGGACCACATGGATTGGTTGGAGTGATAATGACGGAGAGAGCTGGGAAGCAAACCCACATGATTCTGGAGCGCCTGTAAATGATCACATTAAACTAGGTTCAGGTCCATGGACTGATGAAGGATACGGAATTGGTGGTGGAATTACATCAAGTATTTACGAAACTGCTGTATATTTTTGTTACAATAAACTAGCATATATTTCATGTTACACTAGTTATGATGGAGGAGCTTCATTCGAGGCTGGAGGAAGTCTTGTCGGAATAGCCACTGCAAATGGGGGATTACATGGAGCAATTACAAGTGCACCTGATGGAACGGTGTACGTACCGCCTAGAGTAGCTACACCTGCAATCATTTTCTCAAAGGATAATGGCCTTACTTGGGAAGAAAGAACTATGGGACAGGATGTAGGTACTCCAAATCCTAGAAAGAACGGAGAAGTTGCTACAGACACCGAATCAAATGCTTACAATGTTTGGGTTGGAAATGATCAAGGTGTTTACATGTCAAGGAGCACTGATTCAGGTGAATCTTGGGAACAAGAAAGCACTAGAATTAGCCCTGTAGAAATTATTTCAGCAACATTTCCTCACACTTCTGCTGGAGATCCTGGTAGAATTGCAATTACATATCTTGGAAGCGAAAATGCCGATGCACTAGGTCAGCCTAATATTGATGGAGAGCCATGGGATGGAAACGCACACTATGCTACCACCAATGTTAGTCACTACCTTTATGTTACTTACAGCCTTAACGCGCTAGATGAAAATCCTATATTTCATACACAAAAAATCTCACCAGATCCAGTTCAAGTTGGAAGTATCTGTCTAAACAGTGGCGATTGTCGCTCAAATGAAGGTGGCTCTAATCGTAATCTTCTGGATTTTAATGATTTACATATTGATTTAGAAGGTAGAGTTTACATTGCTTTTGCAGATGGATGTACTGGAACCTGCGCATCTGGAAATGATACTACTTCATCAAATTCAAGAGATAGATTGGGATCTGTTTACTACTTAGGAAACGGACCTAGTTTGTATGAATCTATTGGAAACTTAACTGAATTCTATCCTCCTGAATTAGAAGATGAAGAAAATTCAATTCTCCCATTGTTCTTTGTTGGTATGTATGTTATACCGAGTTCATTCAGACGATTTAGTCAAAAAAACTGAGGTTTGGGTTGGATCATATTTAACACTACCAAAAATTTCTTTTTCCGATATTTCCTCTAAATCAAGCGAATTATCTCCATCACAAATCTCTTCATAGAATCCCCGTGGAACTGGATAAGTCTGAAACTTATAAGTAGAATCTGTGTAAATATTAGCGCCAATCCAAAGAACTCCTCCGGTATTCAAAATACTGCTAATTTTATTGATTATTTTTCTTTGTTGTTCTACTGTAAAACAACCAATTACACCATACAAAATAACCAAATCAAATTTCTTTTCAGTCTCATCTAAATAATTTATTATATCTTGACGGAAAAATTGGCCATCTTTCATTTTCTTACGACATTGATGAATATTAAGACGTATGAGATCCACACCATAAGGCAAACATTTCTCTTCTCTAGTTAGATAAGAAAGCATAGTTCCTGTTCCACAGCCTAAATCCAACACATTTTTCCCTTTTAATTTAAGAGATTCATGCACCACTGTTTTCTCCACCATATTTTCAAGATCGGTTGTGTTTAATTTTAGCCATACTGCACCGTTACCCGTCAAAAAATTGCGAAGTGAATATATATTCATCAATACTGTTATGTGAAAAAAGTTCTTTATTTTAGTAAACATTAGAGCTTGAACTCCATCTCTTCTTCACCAACTTCCCAACCTAAATCTGATAATTTCTGATATTCAGGAGAGTTTGGATAATGAAGTGGATTGGTATGATTCAAATGAATAAATATAATTCTTGGATCTCCGTCCTCTCTTCGACCGATTAAATCAAGTGTTTCACTTACTGGAGGATGAGGCACATCTGCCTGAATTCTGCCTTTAAGCTCATTTGAATCCCAAAAAGTACCATCTAACAAAATTATACTTGCATCCAATGAACTGAACCATTCCCTTGGATTATCATATCCTACAAAATCTAATGTTTTTTCCCAAGTATCGTGATCAGGTAAGAAAAAAATATTATTGTTTTGTCCCTTGAAAAGAATCGCATGTGTATCAAAATCTCTTGCCCTATGCGGTACTTCTATAGGATTTATATTTTCCGATTGAAACTTAGCAAATGTTAGATTACCTCTTTCAATCAATTTTTTCCAGATAGGGTGATTCATTGTGTAATCTACTACTGAATCTGAGCATCGAAGCTTTATGTTCTTTGAATTTAGTGCTTCTCTACCAAATTGTCCAAGACCCTCAATATGCCCTAAATGCGCATGTGTTAACCATAATTCCTCAATCATCATATTGCCCATTAAAGACAATTGCTCACCGACACTCTTTGTTGCTTCAACGAGCCCACATTTCTCTCCTTGGAGTCCTAAAGAAACCGGCATTCTAGAAAGACTGCTATTCTTTCTTGCATCTTTACAACACTTCTGAGTACATCCTATTTGAGGGCGGCCTGCATCTTGTGCATTACCTAATAATTTTATTCTATCATACATTTCTGCAGTTCCTTTCTAAGCCATTCTCGAGGCAAAGCCCTACCAAGACCTTCCGGAGTTCTTTCCGGATGCCACTGCACTGCAAACCAAGGTAAAGATTCATGTTTTACTGCCTCAATCATTCCATCTGAAGATTTTGAAAGAATCTGTAAGCCTTTGCCTAACTCACGGACTCCTTGATGATGATGGCTAGTAACTTCAAACTCTTTTCCTTCCATTTCTGTCCAATGTGGAATATCACCTACAGGTGGTTCCCCGCCTTCTCCATCACGGTGAAGGCTGCCATCAAAACCTCCTTGTCCAATATCTGGCCACAAAGTACCGCCCAAAAAAACATTCATTACTTGCATTCCTCTACATATGCCTAAAACTGGCATTTTGCGCTCAAAGGCCTTCTCAAGAAGTTGCTTTTCCAAATCATCCCTATCATCATTGACCCCTCCAATTAGCAAATTATCGGTTTGATCTCCATAGGCACCACTTTTGATACCCATATCTCCTCCTCCTGACAAAACTAAAACATCATAATTATCTAAATCATCAGGCGAGATAATTCTTTGTGGAGTTCCATCAGCTTCACTAATAAACTTAGCATAACGTTCAAAATATTTCTCAGAGGTCAGTGTCAAAGCTGTTGATTTCATCTTGTTAATACAAAATAAGACATCCTACTTTAGCCTCACGCTAAGATGATAAATGCAACTATTCATAGGACATTTATCAAATATGCAAAAATGGACAAATTTATCATACGCAAATGTTGCAACTACCTCTCCAAAGGCTCATCAAATTGCTTTGGAATGGTCTGAATCATTAGCACGGGGTGGAGCTGCGGAATTTGATGCAGATGCTGAAAAAGAGGGGATGATTCCTCTTAGAACTGCAACTTCAAACCTTCTAGAATGTCCTATTTCTGATGTGTGTGTTAGTTCAAGTGCCACTGAGATTCTGTGTTCATTAGCATGGGCAATAGCGCCTAAAAAAGGAAAAAATATAGTATCTACAAAAGCTTCTTTCCCATCTACAGTTTATCCTTGGAAAAGAGTATCTGACGAATTTGGAGCTGAGATAAGACTCGCACCTCATGATGAAAATTATTACACCAAACCTGAAGACATTCTTAATTTAATTGATGAAAAAACAGCTGTAGTAACTATTTCTCACGTAGAGTATGCTTGTGGGCAAAGATATGATCTAAAGTCTTTTGCAAAAGCGACTCATGATGTTGGAGCGTTGTTCATAGTGGATGCAACACAATCAATGGGAATGGTTCCAATTAATGCTCGCGATACTGGGGCTGATGCAATAGTAGCTTCAGGCTACAAATGGCTTAGAGGAACATACGGCGCTGCTGTTGGATACATCGCGCCAGAAATTCAATCTCTTTCTCCAGGAATAATCGGTTTTCGAAGTCATAAAGACATCTGGAATATGAAAGCAGAACGATTAGAATTCCCAGATGATGCTAGCCGTTTTGAATTCACTACAATCCATTTTGGTGCTGCATTAGGACTTGCTGCTTCAATTAATGAAATAACCGATCTTGGAATTCAAAAGGTATGGGCACATGACTTGGAATTAACTGATTTGTTGATTGAAGGGGTTTTGAAAAGTGGACTCGAAATAGCTTCACCTACTAATGATGAAGAGCGAAGTTCAATAGTTAGTATCAAGATACCTGTAAACTTTGATACTGGTGAAATTGTCGCTAAATTACAGAATGATTATGGAATTCTAGCTACTAATCGTTCTGGTTTTCTTCGCATATCACCACATATGGATAACACTATCGAGGAAATTGATTTTTTACTAAAATCTCTTCGCGAAATTCTGAGTATTTAGAACTAAGTCAAGTAAGGAACTAGAAGAATTCCTGCAACTGTAAACATTATGCCTGCAATAAATAAATCAATAATTTTCCATGATTCGGGATTATTGAGTAATGGAGACAAACTTTTAGCACCATAACCCAACGAAAAGAAAAACACAAAGGATGCTGTAGCTGCACCTATTCCAAACATCAGCTTATCATCTCCAGCATAGCTACTAGAAGCTCCACCTATCAAAAGTAAAGTATCAACATAGACATGCGGATTAAGATAAGTAAACGCCAAAGCTGCTAGGATTGTAGGCCACAAATCCTTGGACTCTAAATCATCAACTTCTAAACCTTGAGGGTTTTGAGCAGATTTTATTCTTAAACAACCATAAAATATCAAAAAAATTGCTGCGCCTATTGACATCCAGACTGCTAAACCTTCTATTTGTGTTATGAAAAGTCCGACACCCAATACGCCTGCTGCAATTAGCAGAGCATCTGAGATAGAACAAACTAAACATGAAGCAAAAACATGAGAACGAAGTAAACCCTGTCTCAATACAAAAACATTCTGTGGCCCAAGAGCTAGAATTAGTGATATACTAATAAGAAAACCTGAGATAAAGGCTAATATCAAAAATACTAGGATGAATCCTGGGACTCATCGATCGACACCCACTTATTTTGACCTGTCTTAGGGTCTTTAATCATCTTGACAGGCTTGCCTTTGATGAATGCCTTGAAATCCTTTGCCATATCTTTGCATTAAAAGCGGTATATTAGCTTTAATGGTAAACTAATAAGAAATCGCTTGTTAGATATATAAATCTGAAACAAATTAAAGAATTATCAAAAAATAGCTGTTAGAAATGCATATTCAGAAGCAATAATTTTAACATCATAAAATTCACCCAATGGTAAATCTTTTTTGATAATTATAGGTCTGTAATTTTCATCCCTACACAATGTGCTACCTTTCCTTTGATTTTCAACTGTTAAAACCGATGTTTTTCGACCCACGAATCTTTTGAAACTCTTAGCTCCCAACTCCTTTCGAAGAATTGTCAATTCAGATGAGCGTGATTTTGCAATTTTACTATCTAACCTTTTGAATTTAGCTGCAGGTGTCCCTTGCCTAGGTGAAAAACGAGTAATATTGACCAAATCTGGTAACAATCTATTCAGTAAATCAATAGTTTGCTGATGGTCTTTATCTGTTTCACCTGGAAAGCCAGTTATTATATCTGTAATAATCATCATTTCAGGATAATATTTTCTAAAAGTTTCTACGACTTCCCAAAAGTCTTCAAGTTTATGGTCTCTTAGCATAGAATCAAGAATCTTCTGAGAACCTGATTGAATAGGTAAATGCATGAATTTGTAAGTTCGAGAATCACCCCATGCCTTTGCCATAGAATCTGAACGACCTGAAACAAGCATTGGATTGAGCATACCTACTCTAAGTCTAAAATCTCCATCTAAATGTGACAATTCATTCAATAATAATTCAAGACTTGTATCACTATCTGCCCCAAAAGCACCATTATCTTGTGATGTCAAAAGTAACTCCTTACTTCCTGAATCTATTGCATATTGTGCTTTAAAGAAAATATCATTTATTGAACGTGACGTTACACGACCCCTTGCCCTAAGTGTAGCACAATATGTGCAACGACCAAGACAACCTGATGAAATTGGGAGAATTGTAGCCAAAGGAGATTCTAGATTTTCAGGTTTACAACCACCTCTTCCTATCAAATCCCCTAAACCATCTATATCACCTGGAGAAACTAAAGGGGCTTCTGGAAATTTAATCTCTAATACTTTCGCATCAGCGGTAGCCATACAACCACTAACGATTACATTCTTTCCTTGATCCATTAATTCAGATATTCGTCTTTCCATTTTGTTCTGTGTGGATTCTATTATTGTACAAGTACCAAGAACTACTGTTTCAGCTAAATCTGAACTAGATGCAAGTTCATGGCCTAATTGATTAGCATGATCTCTCATCTCTATAGTTTCGCCTTGATTAGCCGTACACCCATATCCTTCAAACCAAATAGACACACAATTCCAACAAATCCTCTAATTAAGACCCTCCCTCTATGATTCAAGTGCTTATAGATCTAGAAGGAATTGATGGTTGTGGAAAATCTACTCAAAGCAAATTTTTGATGGAAAAATTTGAAGAAAATAATGAAAAATCCATAATTTTGAAAGAACCTACTAGCGGTAAATATGGGAAAAAATTATGGGAAATGCTTAGTGGAAAAAGAGAAGCTACTACTGAACAAATTTTAGATTTATTTGTTATGGATCGAAAAGAACATGTCGATGATAAAATTAATCCGGCCCTTAAGGAAGGAAAAATTGTTTTGATGGATAGATACTATTACTCGACAATGGCATATCAAGCTGCAGCTGGTATTGATGTTAATAGGATAAGAAAAGATAATGAATTTGCGCCTAAGCCAGATATTGTACTGATATTCGATTTACCTGCTGATTTAGCTATGAAACGTGTAAAAGGACATAGTGTAGCTGATGTATTTGAAAAAGAAGAACATTTGGAAAAAGTTAGGGCTGCTTATCTAAATTTAAGAGACGATCCCTTAGTTCGTATTATTGATTCTACAAGAACTCCAGAAGAAATATTTGAAGAAGTTTGGAAACTAGTGTCAGAGGTAAGAAATGGATGAACTTCTCTTCTATGCAAAAATAATATTGCTTATTGTTTTACTGTATGATGTAGTTATTCTATTTAGAAAACCTGAAGAAGGAAGTAAAGTAGTAACTCTAGATTTTTGGAAAGAGATGGAACGAAAAGGAATCAATGGAACTCTAATACCATGTACTATGATATTCATTATTTCTCTAGATTATGCTCAAAATTTAGATCTGACTCTTTCTCTAAGCTTATTTCTTTTGAGTATGATATATCTTGGCTATCCACGGCCATTTGCCTTCGGAAAAAATGGAATCCTAATGGATGGGAAAATTATTGTTAAAGATAGAATCCTTAAGGCTAAGAAAACTGAAAAAGGCGGTAAAATATCGATTGAATGGTATGGCTGGCTGATGGAGAAAGAAATACCTGATTGCGAAGTGACTGATGCGATTTTAGAAGAATTTAGCAACTAAACTTTTCTACGAATGATTGTAGCTAACATCAAGAGTCCAATTACTGAAATCAAAGATATGGAAGGTAGAGAATCGGGTTCTGATAAATCATCGACGACAGGCCCGTCTTCAGCTTTTTTCTCTTCTTCTTCCTCTTCAGCTTCATTACCATTAAATCCATGACAGAACCATATGTCCAATTCATGAATTTCTCCATTTTCATCACAATCTTCATCAAATGAAACACAAATACCATGGTCTTTACTTTCTTCGAGGCTACAAAATTCAGCGTACATGCTTCCACATATTTCTGCTGAAACATCATCTATAGCATAACATGCTGATGATTTATCTTCTAAATACCAATCTGTTTCTAGATACCAATTTCTAAATTTCTGATAATCTGAACAACCTGCTACATCTATAGGATCTTCATCATCCACAGGAGTTTCAGGACAATCATCCATATCATCCATGATTCCATCACCATCCGTATCCTGTTGAGAAACAGAACAACCATATTCATCTACTTCTTCATCCTCTGGAGTATTTGGACATGAATCCATACTTCCTACAATACCGTCATTATCAATATCTTTCTGAGAATCTGAGCAACCATAGTCATCTACTTCTTCACCATCTAGCGTATCGAAACAATTGTCAATATCATCTGTAATTCCATCATTATCACTATCTTTTTGAGAATCAGAGCAACCATAGTCATCTACTTCTTCACCATCTGGAGTGTCGGGACAGTTATCAATATCGTCTGTAATTCCATCATTATCTGTATCTCTCTGAAATGCGGAACAACCATAGTCATCTACTTCTTCACCATCTGGAGTCTCAGGACAGTTATCAACACCATTAATTATACCATCAGAATCATTATCCCTCTGTGAATATGAACAACCATATTCATCTACTTCTTCACCATCTGGAGTGTCGGGACATTCATCATACGAATTACCAACACAGTCATCATCGTCATCGCCTCCATCAGAAAAAATGCAGAATTTTACTGTCTTTGAATTATTTGCGGGGAAGAAATCTTTACCGTACGGCGCTAATGTTTCTACCATTACGTGATAAGCATCAGAAGAAGGAGTTTCGAATAAAACAAACAACTCTGTCTGTCCCTCAGCTCCTTCAGCTGTGATATCACCATAGCGTGAATCCCCATTAAGTTGCCAAATGCTCGGGTCCGAGTAGTCAAGATAGTCCGACATGTCATCACCTTGAGAATTAGTTACTGAGAATCTAACGGGTAAATCGGACCATGGTGATTCACCAGCATTAATGACCGTAGCGTTAATCTCTCTCCACAAGCTATTACCTTCTGGATCCTTGACAATCATATCATCACCTCCACGGACTGAAATATCACCTACTGCAACATCATACCTTACCTTCTCAGAACCTCTAATAACAATGTTATCAAAAAAGAATATCGAACAAGGGCTTCCGTTACATTCAGTCATGTCATCACCATCAGAGAATGCCTGGAAACGTAAATAAACTGAATCTGTATCATCACGTCCATAAAAATCTTCAAACTCTTCTTCATTTAATTCAAAAGTTTGCCAATCCCACGAATTATAATCTGAAGTTAAGTTCCACGAATTATACCAATCCATGCCATTTTTTGTAATCTGTAATCTTACCAAATCACCATCTTCTAAATTTCCTCTAAAAGCAAAGCTTAGGCTTATTTCTTCCATTCCACTCAGATCCATAGGTGGAGAAATAAAATAATCATCCTGATATGGTTCTGATGTAAATTTAGGGCAATTATTATCTCCAAAAACATCCCAGTCGCATTCACTTGGATCTGCACCTTCTTTCAACCAACCATTGGTATTAAATGTAGCATAAGCACTATCGCCCCTTAATGCTGAAGAAATATTGTCTGTGCCTTCATCTTCTGTACATTCTCTAGCCCAACCACATCCATCAGCATCATGATCGAAGTTAGTCGAACGGTGAATGTTTACCCCTTCGAGACTATTAGCACCATTATCATCGGTATCCCATATGGAGCTGGACTGTCCAAGTTCCTCCCAATAATCTTCGCCATTATCAATCCACTTTGCTACTTCTACATCCTTACGAAGATTGTTGTTACTGGCATCATCGTCTTCGACTATTATCGTGGCTTGAATATAACTAAGTCCTGATAGGAGAAATATAGCATGTGTTGCCATGTACTCATTCTCGCCATCGAATATAAGCTGGGACCTGTCATTTGTCTTATTAAATGTAAAAACAATACTATCTCCAGTTTCTAATGGAGAGGTTTCTGAAATATGCATTGGACCATCTGAAAATGCTTCGCTACTAAACGTATTATCATACTGTACCAAACCATCTGTTGTCTTTAGCATTAAATTAATAACTATTTTATCAACAGGTTCAGAACCATAATTTGTTACTTTTATTCTGAAATTTACAGGCACACCAAATTCTAATAAATCACATTCCGATGAACAATCACCCATAAAATATTCTGAATGAGTATCATGTACAATACTATCTATTCCTAAATCATAATTTACAGTTCGAGAGATAGTTTCTTCTGTTTCATTAACAAGAAGGGGTGATTCATTGGTAAAAATATCATTGCCATAAATCACTTGATTTGGAATCATATTAGACATAAAACAAGCTAAAATTAAAATAGACAATATTGCTTTACTTGACATCAAAGAGTTGAAGGACATAAATCACATACTGTTTTAATGTATTTAATACTGACTACAGACCCTAAGAAAAAATACCCAAAACGCACTGGAATATACTATACATACCTGATATTGGAGCAAGATTACCTTCATTCTTCAATCTATTCCCTGCAATCACATCTAATTCTCGCAATACATCCAATGCTTTAGGAGTATCAAGATCATCATCTAGTGCTTGTTCAAACCTAGAAACCAAAGGTGCAGTTTCTTCATCATCTCGTGGGTCTGTAGGATCTACAATCATACAATCCACTGCATTGACTCCAAGACGTTCACCTTCCTGACATGCCGCAAGTAAACCATCCGGTGAATATGGAGTAAACTCACGATAATGATGGCTCAACAAATAAAATCTAAGTGCAGCAGGGGGACAATCCTCGAAAACTTCCTCCAAAGTTATTCTTTCTCCTCTTGATTTTGATAACTTACCTTCTGCATCTTCCATAAGTCCATTATGCATCCAGAAATCACAGTAATTACCTAAACCTACCCTTTCAGCAAGAATCATTTCTGTTTCATGATGAGGGTATATGAGATCAATTCCACCCCAATGAATGTCAATTGGTAAATCTAATTCTGATGATGACATTAATGTACATTCTAAATGCCAACCTGGTCGGCCTGCCGGCAGTCCCTCAAATTCCCAAATCTTCCCTCCGCCTAGTGGAGGACCCCAAAGCAAAGTGTCGTGAGGACTATCTTTTGGTCCTGAATCAACTACAGATGTTCCTTCAGCTAAAGATTTTTCCAAATTAACTCCTAACAATTTCCCATGCTCTTCTTGCTTTATTTTTAGAAAAATACCTTCTTCAGTTTGATAAGCTTCACCAGCATCCAATAATTTCTTAGTTTCTTCTGCTATTTGTTTAACAAAATCTGAAGCTCGTGTATATTTTGTTGCAGGTGTATTGGAAAGTAATTTCATTTTGTCTAAAAATTCATCCTCATACTTTTTTGTAAATTCTAATTCATCAATCCCTTCGTTAGAAGCTCCGAGAGCAGTTTCATCTGAAACATCTGTAAAATTTTGAATGTGTCTTACCTTATAACCTCGATAACCGAGCCATCTTTTCAAAACATCAAAGGAAACATAGGATTTTGCATGTCCAAGATGTGTATCTGAGTAAACTGTTGGACCGCAAATATACAAACCTAGATTCTTTGACTTTGAAACAAAATCTTCCTTCTTTCCAGTAGATGTGTTATAGAATCTCAACCTTTGTCCCCTCCTCCTCTAGCACAAATATTACCTTCATCTGGCCAATCTTCTCCATAATACATAGACATACAATATGATTGAGCATTGTAACCCATTGAATCAAGTAAACTTGTAACTCTAAAATTAGGAGCTGGAACGAAGGCTTCCACATTACAATTAGGAGGTATGGCCTGAACTGATGCTTGCAATAAACCTTGCCAATTTTTACAACCTGGCTCAACTATCCAAGGCCCAATTTCATACCAATCATCTTCTCCTTTAGCCATGATAAAACCCTTCACAGACCCGTCCTCCCCTAAAGCCACAAATGAACATTGCGGAAGATAATCATTAAATTCTTTCAAAAGTTTTGAACGATCAGCCCCAAACTGCCGTTTATCCATAGCTACAATATCATCCCAATATCCTTCTGCTGAAACTATATTTGCATCAGAATCAATCACAAAGGGCTGAAATGATTTCATATCAGCATCTAAACGAAAAACTGTAGACATACCCTCTGCCATAAAACCCAAATCTTTGTAGAAAGAAACTACATCCATTTTCGAGTGAACACGAACTGATTTACAAGATTCTAAACTTTTCATAGCTTCTTTTAACAAAGCCTGACCAACTCCTTTACCACGACTGTTTGAAGAAACAACCACATTACCAATCATTCCCAAACGACCATAGTCAAAAGCTGTCGTAACACCAAGAAGTTCTTTACCTTCACATGCTATTAACGGAATACTAACACGTAGAAGCCTTTGCCAATCTTCCATTGAATTACCCCATTCTTCAGCATCTGTCAAAGATTTTGCAAATTCAAGGTCAGATTCTTTCAATTCTCGAACATTAATCATTATCTAATCCCTCATCGCAATCTTGCTGACCAAATGTCAAAAATTTCTTTTCCTCCCTCTGAAGCTTAAGCCTGCAACTACCATATCCAAAATCCTCTCCCCCATACCAATGAGGGCAATCTTTACACTTAAGCATCATTTGTTATTATTGGCCAATATTAATGAAGATATGTATGATAAAATCTTATAACGCAAGGCTTTCATACTGAAAGTATGAATCGAATCTCATCGGTTGTCATAGCATTCATGCTGATTGTGACTACAATGGGTACTGGCTCTTTAGAAAATCCAGATTTTACAAGAACGAATAATTCCTCAAACGGTTTTGATGGACATGAAAATGACACCTTAAATCGAACAAATACTTTCCCCTTTGATGTCTTATTTGATGACTACCACGAATATTACGAAGTTGTTTCTCAATTACAAAAATTTGCAAATGATTATCCCGATATTGTTGAGATTTACACATTAACTGACATAATTCCTGCAGGTGAAACTTGGCAGGGAAATGAAATTATTGGGATTAAAATATCTGATAATGTAGCTAACGAGCCTGCTTACTATGATGATCCTGATGAAGAAACGTTCTTCGTAGTTGGAAACCATCACGCTCGAGAATGGATGACTGTCGTCACCACTCTTTACTTCGTTTATTATCTGACTCATTTCTATGGTATGGAACCCACTGATAATGATGGGGATGGACTCATTAATGAAGACATGATTGATGGTGTGGACAATGATGGAGATGGAGAACAAGGCGGACGTGTAGATGACCAAGGTAGAGCTTTATTTGATGGAATTGACAACGATGGAGACGGAATTATAGATGAAGGAATCGATGAAGACCCAAGCGAGGCTCGAGTAACTCATTTAGTTAACAACAGAGAAACTTGGATTATACCTATACTAA
>CAZYZI010000005.1:0-36713 GCA_964651915.1 uncultured archaeon
TCTAAGGACATTGCAGCAGCAATATCATGCATTTTCATCCATCTTTCAGCATCATAGAGAATAAGTGCAGCTAAAGCGGTAAGCACATTGCTCCCATTAATTAGAGCTAGTCCATCTCTTGCTTCTAGTTCTAGAGGTTTTAAACCAATATTTCCTAAAGCAGTCTTAGAATCAATGATTTTTCCATTTACGAACATTTCACCCTCCCCCATAAGGGCCAATGCAATTTGTGACATCGGAGCTAAATCCCCGCATGCACCCACAGATCCCTTTTCACAAACAACAGGTGTAATTTGGTGGTTTAATACATCTCTAAGATATTCAGTTATTTGTCTTCGTCCACCTGAATGGCCTTTTACATGTACATTTATGCGACCACATATTGCCCCCCTAACAAGTTCAATGTCCATGGGATCTCCAATGCCAGCGGCATGATTTCTAACTAGTAACTTTTGAAATTCTTGAGTTTGTTCTGGTGTTAATGTTACTTCAGAGAATTCACCAATACCTGTCGTTATTCCGTACATAATTTCATGAGCGTCTATTTTGCTCTGAAGCATGTTTCTACAATCTTCTATTCTTTTCCATGATTTCTCAGTAACCTTGACATTTTCATTGTCTCGGGCAACACTTACTAGTTTATTGATGGTTAAAGAATCCCCATCTATGTCTACCGTCATTATTAAGTTAGTAATTAGGCATTAAATAAACTTTTTAGTGTCTCGATTACTTTTTATTGGCTAATTCTGGGGTTTTGTGGCAGAAACAACAAAGAGTCAAATTTCTGAGCTCAAAATAGCAGCAATTTCTTATTGTAAATTAGAGGATTATACTAAGGCAGAAAAAGCAATACGCAAAGCGTTGGAATTAAAATCAGACAGTAAAAATTTAAGTCATGAATTGGCTAAAATTTTTTTAAAATCTAAAAATTATAGTTCTGCTCTTCAAATATTAATTGATTTAGAGCCTAAAATTAGTAAAAAACATATATTGTACAAAGATATAGGTTTGGCTTATTTTGGCATGAGTAAATTAAAAAAAGCACTAGATTTCTCAGTGAAATCATTGGAACAAAGTCAAGATTATATCGAAGCCCTTTTCCTTAAAGGAAAAACATTGCGAGAATTAGAGAAATATAGCGAAGCAATAGGGGAATTTGATAAGATTTTAACGCAAAATTCCAAACATCGTGATGCTTTATATCAGAAAGGGAAAATATTTCATATTCTTGGAAAATACAGAGAGTCACTTGATTTATTTGACAAAGTTTTAGAATTTAGGCCTAGAGATACAGATGTTTTAGCAGCTAAAGGCAAATCTCATGATGAATTAGAAGAATACAAAGAAGCATCGGAGGCTCTCAATAGAAGTCTTTCAGTGGAAGACGAAGTAGTGTACAATGATAGAGGTGTAGCACTCACACGTCTAGGATATAATCATAAAGCGATAGATAGTTATCGTAGGGCACTTGTTTCGAATCCTAAGTATGCAGTTTGTTGGTTTAATTTAGGAAAAGCCCTCTTTCGTGTAGGGGATTTGAATGAAGCCCTTAAGGCGTTTAAGCAGTCAACTGAATTTAATCCTAAAAATAGGAGTGCTTGGAATAATAGAGGCGTAACGCTTAGACAATTGAATCGTCTTGAGGAGTCTTTGGATTGTTATGATAGAGCTATAGCACTCAAAAGTGATTATTCATGGGCTTGGCACAATAAGGGATATGTTTTAGAATTACTTGACAGACCTCGTGAAGCTCTTGAATGCTATGACACAGCATTGGAACACAAACCAGATCCTAGAGAGCACGGTGGGGCTGAATGGGAAAAATTGAAAAAGGATACTAATAAGGCAATAGATAGAATTAGTAAAATAATTGAAGAGTAATTATGGATGTTGTAGATTTAGTAAAATTAGGAGAAAATCTTTTCGAACAAGATGATATCAAAGGTTCCCGTTCTAAATTTCTTGAGGCTTTAATTCTAGCACCCGAAGATCCACAATTGCATAATAGACTAGGAATGCTTGAAATGTCTCAAGGTAATTCAAAGAAAGCACAGGTATACTATACTAAAGCTTGTGAACTTGCGCCAGAGGTTTCCAGGTATCACATGCGTCTGGGAGATTCTTTTCAAAGATTAGGTCAATTTGAAGAAGCAATACAGTCTTATGCACGTTCTTTAGAACTGGAACCTAAAAATGCACCAGCCTGGAACAATCGTGGTTTTGCAAATTTCAACATAAATCGTTGGAATGAGGCTTTGAGATGTTATGATGAATCTATGCGTTCAGATCCTAGTTATGCAGTAGCATGGTACAATTATGGGTACACTCTACAGTTATCAGGTCGTTTAAATGATTCAAAGGATTATTACCAAAAGGCTGTTGAACTAGATCCTGAAGACAAGATAGCTTGGAACAATTTAGCTAATGTTCATTATAATCAAGGTCAATATGAGAGAAGTATTGAAATATATAAGAAATCTTTAGAATTAGATCCCGAGTATGTAATTGCAGTCAACAACATTGGTAATGCCTTAGATCACTTGCATAGGTATGAAGAATCGATTCCTTATCATGAAAAAGCAATAGAATTGGATTCAACATTTCATTATGCTTGGATGGCCAAGGGTCGGGCTTTAACTCACCTTAATAGGCCTGAAGAAGGCTTAGAATATCTTGAAACTTCAATTGAATTAGATGATGAAGATCCAGATTATCACGAAGCCCTATGTCGATGTTACATGTCGTTAAATCTTTTTGATAAGGCTCGTGAAATTATCAATTTAGGTCTTTCGCTGGATGGGCAACATGTACCATGTTGGATAGCTTTAGGAGATATAAATTTTGAATTAGGAAATAATACACGGGCGCTACAGTGCTACGATGAAGCAGTGAGAGCACAGGACATTCTTTCAAGAAATAGGATGCGAGATTTGGATTGGATTGAAAAAGGGCGCATATTAGAAAAGGCCGGAGTAGCCCATGAAAGTTTTCGTCAATATACAAATGCTGTTTCAGTAGCTTCAGAAACTAGTAGACCTTATTTCAAAAAGGCTGAAGTTTTAATTGGTTATGATAAACTTGGAGATGCTAAAAAAATGGTAATGGATGGTTTGTCCAGAGATCCAGATTCAATAACAGGACATAAATTATTAATTCAGATAATGGAACCTAGTGAGATTATTGAAGTGTTAGATACTAAATTTTCAAAATTTAGTAATAACAAAGTGGTGGCTTCCTTGCTTGCTTATAAGTTAGTCGATTTAGAGCCTAAGATTGCATTAGGTTTTTTAGGAGATAATAATTTTTCTAATTTAATTTTGAAGGTAAGGTGTTTTAAAAATCTGGGAAAAATTAATGAGGCTTTTAATTTTGCTAAGAAGGCTATTAACATTAACCCTAAGAAAATAGATGGTTGGATTTCAGCAGGTTGGTGTTTATATGAATTAGAAAATTTTGAAGATGCTGATGGCTATTTTGAGGCTGCATTAGGTATTGATATTTCAAATCCGGATGCTTTACTTGGAAAAGCATTAATATTGAAATCTAAGAATAAAGATTTTTCTCATTATAACAAAGCGCTTGGCGCAATAGATCCTAATTTAGTTATTTAGAACAAACTTCATAGAATATTTTTTCAATGTCTTTTGAAACTTTTTCCCAAGAGAATAATTTTTCAACTCTTTCTCTCCCTTTTTGACCCATTTGCTTTGCCATTTCAGGAGCATTCCAAACTTTTTCTAAGGCTTCTTTAATTTCTTCAGGATCTAAAGGTTCGACGATAAAACCTTCTTCTTTAGAAATAACATCTCTAACGCCTGGTATATCACTTAGAATGAGTGGCTTTCCTGAAGCCATACCTTCTAAACCAACTATTCCAAATGCTTCAAGTCTAGATGTAGAGGGCAAAATAACAACATCTGTGGCTGCATAATACGCCGGAAGCCAATAATCCGAAATGGGACCTACAAATATTATACGTTCTTCGACATTCAATTTCTTTGTTAATTTTTTCAACCAAGGAAGGTATGGTCCATCACCAACGACCAAAAGTTTTCCAGACGAAGTACGACTTATTGCACGAATTATAATTCCAATTCCTTTATGTGGTACTAACCTGCCTACAAAAAGTGCAATAGGCTCTTCATCAGTTGTATACTTTTCTCTTATATGCAAACCTTCATTTTTCGGATGAAATCGGTCTATGTCTACAGCATTAGGAACAACATCTACCTCTACATTCCACAAACTTCTTGATGTAGTAGCATAGCTTTTTGTTGTAGAAATCACTCTGTCTGCAACTTCTAAGGGATATTTCCCTAGCATTGTTTGGTAAAGATTTACAGCAACATTACCAAAAAGACCTTTTAATTCTAAATCGCAATGATGAGTGACTACCAATGGTTTGCTTGATTCCCTAGCACCTTTTGCAGCAAATCTTTCGGTAAATGGTGGTGGTGAATGAACATGTACTACATCTGCATGACTTTTTCTTACAAAAGCACGCATTGCAGTCACAATAGGAGTATTGTACATGTTAATCCACTGCGGCAATCGAGTTATTTTTATGTCATTAATTTTTTCAATTTCAGGCATACGGCTGTATCTTGAAGTTACAACTTCTACTTCATGTCCTAATTTAATTAAATTTTCAGAAAGGCCCAATACATGAGACTCAACCCCTCCAAAATGAGGATAAAAATACGGTGTTACTTGTAGTATGTGCATTATACTATTATACTTTGTGATTCATAAGTTCCAGATACTATTGTATTTGGCCCAACCTTCACATTATTTCCTAAAATGGAACCTGCATTTATTGAAGCATTTATTCCTGTATTTACATTGTTACCAATGATGGCCCCTAGCTTCCTTCTTCCTGAGTCAGTTTTTTTTCCTCTATGAACTACTTCAATTTCTTTTTTATCAAATCTAAGATTAGCAATTTTTGTCCCAGAGCCTAAATTGCTATCTTCGCCAATAATTGAATCACCAACATAATTGTGATGTGGAGCTTTAGCACCTATCATTAAGATTGAATTTTTTACTTCAGTAGAGGCTCCAACTTTATTCTTACCACATAATACAGTACCTGTTCTCAAGTATGAATTAGGGCCAACAACACAGTTTTCACCAATCCATACAGGTCCTTCCAAATACGTCCCTGATTTTAGAATAGATCCTTTACCCAAATGTATTTCTCCTTTGCAAGTTACATTATCCTCTATAGTTCCTTCAATATTTTTACTATTATTTTTCATGTATTCTTCGTTTGCAGTTATCAAATTCCAGGGGCTACCAATATCCATCCATAATCCCTTATATTCTAAAATATGAATTTTATTAGATATACTTTGTAGAGCATCGGTAAGTTCGTATTCACCTCTAATTGATTTGTTTATACCATCAATTGCAGCGAAAATATCCTCATTAAATAAGAAAATTCCAGTATTAATCATATTTTCCCCACTAAGGCCTTTTTCAATGATAGAAAGCAAATGTCCGTTTTTACTTTCAACAACTCCGAAATTACTTCCATCATTTACTTTTGTAACCATCATAGTCATTTTACCCTTATTATTGCTAAGGTTTTCTAAATTTTCTGAATTAACTAAAATATCTCCATTTAAACAGTAAAAATAGCCACTAATCTTTCCTTTCGCTTGCTTCACAGCATGTCCAGTTCCTTTTTGCTTTTCTTGAATAATATAATTAATATTTAATCCTAGTTTAGCATTATCTAGATAGTCAGAAATTTCTTTCATCCTATATCCTATCAAGATATGGACATTAGTCACTCCGACCTTTTTTAGTTCTTGTATTTGTCTTTCAACAATTGGTAATCCACCTAAGGGTAAAAGTGGTTTAGGTGTTTTCTCAGTTAAAGGCCACATTCTCCTTCCTTTACCTGCTGCCAGAATCAATGCATTCTCAATCATATTTTTTCCTTTATGCCTTTAATTAGAAGCTCATTTATTTGTGAGCCATCCATTTTGCCTCTGAATTCAGACATTACAGGCCCCATTAAAGGTCCAATAGCTCCCATTCCTCTTTCTTTGACAAATTCAAGTTTTTCTTCTATTAAATTGTTTATAAATTGACTAACTTCAATCTCAATATTTTCATTTTTAATTTCAATTTCTTCACCCTTACTAGCTTGAATTAGGGCTTTCTCAATTCCTTCCTTAGCTATTTTGTCATTTTTTACTAATTCTAATACTTTAGTAATAGATTCGTTATCAATTATTCTATTCTCTTCATTTTCTAAATTTGGCAAGGTGTGTAAAAGCAATCTTGATAATATTTTAGGATTATCATATGTTTTAGATAGGTTGTAAAATTTACCATCCAAATTGTTTGATACAATTTGTTTTGATTCTTCATCATTAAGAGGCATATCATTTTCTCGTTGATCTAAGGTTTTTGGAATTTTTACTTCAATATCCTTCAATGACATTGGAGGTATATCAGTTTCAGGATACATTCTTGAAGCTCCAGGCATAGGTCTGAGGAATCGTGTCGTTCCCTCGGGTGTCACTCTTCTGACTTCTTTAGGAACGCCTCCAATAGTAGCTCTTTCAATCACGCGATTCATTGCATCTTTAGCAGTTATTTTATTACCGAATATTAAAACATAGGCATCATCTTTTCCGCACTCTAATTGTTTTGATATTTCAGTAGTTTCTTCAGTACTAATTCCATAGGCTGGTAATTCATCGCTATGCATTAGTCCTTTGACACCAGCTTTTTTTGCATAATCAGATAATTCCTTTCCCATTCTTATATGTCCTTTAGGTGATTCTTTTGTTCCTAAATTTCCTTTCCATCCAAATAATTTGCATGCTAATGCTGTACCTCTATTTTTAGAAATATATTTACTAACATCTACTATTCTTGGCATTTTGCATCCATCTAATGATTTTAGGTTTCCTTGTCTTTCCATTTCGTTTTTAACAACTTGAGCCATTGTAGATAAATCTTGAAATCCTTTTAGTTCTACACGTTCTCCACCATCTATAGAGACATTTACGTCTTGACGGATTGTACCCAACCCCCTTTTCACATTACATGCCCGTAAAAGTCGACCTAGTGCTCTTGCGGCATTTTGCACTTGTTCAGGTTTCTTTAGTTGAGGTTTTGTTGTAATTTCTAACAGAGGAATTCCCAACCTATCTAACAAGTATTCATCTTTATTTTTACCATGTCTACAGGAATCCTCTTCAAGACAAATTTGGTCGAGTTCAATTTTTCCATTTTCATATTCAATTTCTCCTCCTGTAGCAATTAATGCAGTTCTTTGAAAACCACTAGTGTTAGATCCATCAATTACCACTTTCCTCATGAAATGTATTTCTTCAATAACATTTGCACCGACAAGTTTTGCGAATTGAAGTGCAATTTCTATGGCTCTTCTGTTTGGCCCTCTAGGAGGTTCTTCATCAGTATAAACTAAACAGTTACAGCTTTTATTGAAATATGTAAATTTCCTTATTCCTTCAGCTTTTGCAGCAGCATCCATATTCCCCATTTCACTTGTTGTTGCATGCAGTCTTCTTGTAAAAGTAGAATCATTTCCAGTATCTAAAGAATGACATTTACAGAATAGTTTTCCACAATCAAGCTGCTGATGAACTTCCAATCCAGCCTTCAAACCCACAAATTAGGCGCGTACTTCTAGTTTTTAAAAGAAGCGGTGAACATTTCTTTGTTCTTTTTGAGATAATATAGTGCTATAATCCCCAATATTGGCCCTATAATGAAGAACCCCATTGCCAGTACCGAAAAGAATGCTCCAATTTGTGCATTGTTGTATGATTGAAGATTGTATGTTACCCATGAGCCCCATACGCCAATTAGTGAGAATAAGAAAATTAAATTAGGGCACCAAGCTTCCATTTTGATATAAGTTGATTCCTCCAAAGTAATTTCTCCTTCACCCTCTTGCATGCTAAAAGTAAATCTATTCACACCTTCAATTCCTTGCTCTACATCAATTAGTGTCAAATTGCTATCTTGAGGTGGAAGAAATACATCCATTCTGGCTTTTTTATGGTCTGAGGCCGTAATTTCAATTGTGTGTTTCCCCGGTTTTGCCATAATATTGTAAGTACCATTCCCTGCATATGTCGAATTAATCTCTTTACCATCTAAAATTATTTTTATATTTGCTAAATCAGAAGTATTGTTTTTTGCTACAATTTCTATTTCAATACTTTCAAATTCTTCGTAACCTCTATCAAAAAAGTCTAGCAAGATATATCCTGTAAATAATCCCATAATCGAGGAAGTCAAAATTAGCATTGCAATAAATTTAGCCGTTTTCTTATTTGATTCTTCAAAATTGTATTTCCTATAATCTGAAGGAATATTATTGCTTCTTTCTTCTTTGAATCTCTCGTAATTTGCCTTGACAATTTTTTGTAAAGATTTAACTTTTATTCCATCAGAACTATTTTCTATTTCTAATTTAGCGTTGCAAGCTTTACATTTTTGTTCAAATATTCCTTTATCATTCCCCATCAGAAACAAATTATTCGTTTTCTTACATTCAGGGCAATCAAATTCAATCTTTGCCATCTTATGCTACTTCAGGGCCAGTGTTGTTGTTTTTAGAAACTTCTCCTTTCTTTCCAATTTTTATTTGAGGTATTTCTATCTTGAAAGGAGGAGGTAGGTTCAATTTCTTTGCTATATTCAAGACTTCAAAAGATCCTTGACCCAATACTCTATTATGGACTATTTCAGCTATATTATCTGGTAATTTATGTTCTTTTTGCCATTTTCCGTCTGCTTTTTTTATAATATCTTTTGAATCATCATGATAGTTTACTTCGCAATCTAATTGAACAATTCCTAGTATTCCATATGAAACCGTATATCTTGCTTCTACAACTAATTCGTTATCATTTATTTTGCGTATCGAAACAAGATTAGTATTATGATCGATTCTAACTTGTTTTTGAGGCCCTGACTTTCGGTTCCTCTTTGCTTCGATTCCTATTATCTGAAAACCTTTTGCAGGCATAATTCCCCTCACGAAGGCTAGTTATTGATACTATCCTTTATTGTAATCGTTATTTTTATTAGCCCCTTTCTCTAGAATCAAGTAGTGTACAGAACCTTTGGTATAGCTTTGATGCTGACAATGCTTGCTTTTGCAGGTTGTCAGGAATCAAATCCAAGCATGACAATCGTATCTCTACAGATTGATTCAGATGAAGAAAATACTTGGATTTACCTTTACTCAATACCTCGTGTGAAAATGGGGAATTTAACAATATTAGTTGGTGGCGTTAATGAAACATTAACTTCGGTGTTTAGTCATCAGAAGCATCTTTCTCAAAATGAAATTAATGATATAAGTGATGATCAAGGTTATTTCACATTGTACGTCGCAGCAGATCTTAGAGAGGCAAATTGGGAATATTCGTGTAAAATGCGTATAACTTCAGTTTTAGAAGGTGAAGAGTATAATTATAGCGCAGAAGTTTTAATACAGGAAAATGATGAGGAAGTATCATCAACGTGGGATTTACCTCACAACAAAGCTTTGGAGTTTAAAAAATGAATATAACAAAATTTCCTATAATTTATCAGGCTACTGTTGGGGCGGTTGTGACATTCTTATTGCTAATGTTTTTGATTAATAACGGCGTTATTGCACTCGATGTTAGCGGTTTACTTACATATTATTCCTTTCAAGTTTTCACAGTGCTTTTAGCATCGGTTTTGGGAGGTATCTTAATTGGTATGTTTATCGCAACCCGGGCACTTTCGAATCAGGGTTTCACTCCTTTTGAGGTTTCTATGCTCAAACTTCGGGATGACGTTCATAATTTAGAAAAAGAAGTCAAATCAATCTCAAAAACTCTTGAAAAAGACCAAAATAGCAAAGAAAATGGTGAGTAATAGTTATATAAACTTT
The DNA here is from genome assembly GCA_964651915.1 of uncultured archaeon. Lineage (GTDB taxonomy): Archaea > Thermoplasmatota > Poseidoniia > MGIII > CG-Epi1 > CG-Epi1. Next base: position 9,923 of record CAZYZI010000005.1, read on the forward strand.
CTACTTCATATATACTTTATGTCTAAGAGCGTCTATAGCTTTCTAGTCACGCTACTCGCACTACTTCTGATTTCTCCGATTGCAGGTATAAATTATAGTAGTGTCGAACAAACTTCATCACTTTTGTCTAATGCTAATGATAACTCGGCAAGAGGAGATTACGAAGTTTCTATTGAATTTGGTGAGAGTAATACAGGAATTTCTGAAGTAACTCGTAATGAAGAAATATCTGCAGAATTTGCAGTTTCTAATACTGGAACATTTGATGATACATACAATCTTTCCGTTACTTGGAATGATGAATATGAGTTAGGTTGGGAGTCTTTTGCAAATCAAGGCGCAGTTTCCGTACCTTCTGGTTCTCAAGAAGTAATATCTTTTACATTCCAATCACCAGTTCAAGGAGTTTATGATGGAGATTCTATGGACTTTGTAGTCAAGGCAACATCTCAAAATTCAACAACGACTAGTGATAGCAGACAGCAAACTTTGGAAATAGATATGATTTATGCAGTAGATATATATCTCCGTGAAAGTACCAGTAAAAATGGAGATCGTGGTGAGGACATATATTATTCTATAGAAGTGAAGAATGTAGGCGAATCAAGTGATGAATTTGCAATAGAAGTCGGAGATTTACCTTGGGATTGGGAGGCGGCACCGAGCGAATCTGAGTTGGATTTAGATCCTGATGAATCTCAAATTATCACTTTAGAAGTGTCTATTCCAGATACGGCAGCTGAAGATGAGTATGCTTTCATTCAGGTCTTTGCGCGTGTTCAAACTTCCTCTTACGATTATATTTATGGTTTTTGCGATACAAATACTACAGTAAATGATGGTTTGGCTTATTCAGTAGATATTTTGCCAGATGCACTCGAGAAACAAGTAATTCCAGGAGGTCAGATATTGTATTCTTTGTATGTTACAAATAATGGTGATTCTTCAGATTCATATAGTTTAGAATTAAGCGATATGGCCCAAGTAGGTTGGGGTTCCAATTTGAGTCAATTTAGTATTTTTGATTTAGGTCCTGGAGAAGAAACCGTGGTTACAATGAATGTTACCAGCCCTGCAGACTCATTAGAGAATGATTGGGCATTGTCTTTTGTTGAAGTTACTTCATCCACTAGAAATCAGTTCAGTGATTCAACTGAAATGAATACCTCTGTAAGGATTCCAATAAGAGATTTGAGTCTTTCAGTAGATATGGCACAGAAAGGTGGAGATCCGGGTACGACAGTTACATATACGATAAACCTTGAAAATACAGGTACAGATCCTGATGACTTTGTTTTGAGTATAGTAAGATGTGAAGATTGTAATGCCTGGGGTGTAAGTCTAGAGACATATGAAGTATCAGATTTGGAAGACGGAACTGTTATTGATATTGAATTTTATGTTGATGTTCCTAGCTCGGCTAAAAATACAGAATCTGCTCAAATGACAGTAATTGCTCATTCAGCATTTGATACTGATGTTACAGATAGCGTTTCGACACTTACGACCGTCGACAAAGTTTTGAATCGTCAGATTTCTTGGGATTCGGGCTTCCTTATGAATCCTGGAGATACAGAGACTATCAATATTGTTATAGAAAATTTAGGAAATAGTATTCAATCCTATACATTTGAATCGGATGAAATTCCTGACGGATGGACATTTAGTGGTTTACCATATCACACTGATGATTTAGATCCTTATGGCGGTAGCGAAGGTTTCACTATTGATTTTACTGTAGCAGACAATGAAAATCCAGGATATTTCAATTTTTCAATAGATGTGATACTTGATGAAAACAATTTTAAAATTACTGAGATTGAATTGTCAATTAAGGTAGAATATTATGCCGAATTTATTATTGATGTTTTAGAAATTGAATCTTTTGAAGGGCCAGGTGAAACACATACTTTCAATGTAGAAGTCATAAATAATGCAAATATTGAGGATGACATACAATTAGAAATTACGGGTTTACCAGAAGGGTGGGAAACATGTATTTTAGTGAATACAGTCTGTTCTTCTAAGGTTTCAGTTGGTAAAGGTCAAACTTCTTCATTTTCTTTACAAATAACTACAAATCCAAATGAGGCTGCTAATACCGTAAATGGAGTTTTCTTACATCTTGAAGCAGTTTCAGGTTTGAATAATAAAGTTACAAATTTTGATACTTTTACAGTTTATACAAATCCAGTATATAGTTTATCTGCTGAAGTCCCTTCAGATAGGAAGGACGGCTCCCCAGGAGATTCGGTAACTTTCCAAATTGTTGTAACGAATGATGGTAATTCAATTGATTATGTTAGTTTGCCATCACCGATGGCACCAGCAGGATGGATAGCTACTTTTTCCGAATCGTCATTTACTTTAGGACCTCTGCAATCAAAGACAGTTTATCTTAATGTAGACATTCCAGCAAGTGTTTATGGAGGTGAAAATATTATTGACGCCGAAGTTTCATCTGATCAATCAGGCGAATATATTGATATTTCTTTTGTGATATATGTAGAGGAGAAAGCAGATATCGATGTTGAAGTCAAAACAACTGCAGGAGATGTTACAGCAGGTACTACGGGCAAATTTACAGTTAGAATTAGTAATAACGGAAATACTGTTGAAAGATTAAGTTTGAAAATAGAGGGTAAACGGAATTCATGGTTTACTTTGCCTTCAGATACAATACGCTTGGACCCAGGTAGCTATGAGGAAATAGTTATAGAAGTAACACCTCCTTTAACACAAGCTGCAACGGAAGCCTCAGCAACCCTGAACGTAACTTTGAGTACAGACTCTTCTAAAACAGTTAAAAAAGCATTGCCATTTTCCGTTTTAAAATCTGATTTGGTTATAGATGAGCCAGTTGTCGAAGAAGAAGATAGTTTACTTCCCAGCCCAAGTCTAATTTCGGTAGTTTTGTTAATATCCTTATTATCAAGAATCATCCGAAGAAGATGATTAGTTTGTAGGTGCAGTATTGATAACTAATTCTTTGTCTGACCAAGAGAAATTGTTGCAAATCACTCCTGAAAATTTAAGTGAAGTTTTGGCTAAAGAGATTGATATTGATAGGAAGACGGAATACCAAAATCTACCATTTCCCCTTCTTAGAGAGGCAAGTATAATTCAAGCTAAGAAAGCTATCCAAAATAGTTTGACGCCAGATAAAAATTTAATTCAAGCCATAGAGTCATTGAATGAGGCACATTCTAATTTTAATTTAGCTTCAGAAAGATTTACGACCTGGTATTCCCAAATAACGGGTAATTCTCGGAGAAAGTTGGAAGAAATTTTAGAAATTGATACTTTACCTTCTCAAATGCTTCCTTTAAAAAGTCATATAAATAATACACAAAAATTAATTTCTCAAATTTCTTCTTATTTAGATTCGGAGTCTCCTAAAATATTTCCTAATTTAGTAAAAATATTAGGTACTCAGTTGACCGCTAGAATAGTGTCATTAGCAGGAGATCTTTCTAAGTTAGCAAGAATGCCTGCTTCTACAATTCAGTTGTTAGGCGCTGAAAAGGCACTCTTTAGGCATATGGCCGATGGCAGTCCTCCGCCAAAACATGGAGTTCTTTACCAACATCCGACCATTAGAAGGGCAACTGGAAAGGACAAAGGTAGAGCATCTCGAAAATTGGCAGCTAAAGTTGCGATTGCTTCAAAAATAGATTATTTTGGAGAAAAAAATGAGTAATGACAGTGTAAAAAACTCATTTGGTTGCGGTTTGCTAATGGGATTGGCCGATGCTGTTCCTGGTGTTAGTGGAGGAACAATTGCTTTAATTTTAGGGATATATGAAAGATTATTGAATTCTTTATCCTTATGCGTATCTTTTTTTAGAAGAGGTTTTCCAAAATCGGCACAACCCAAATTCTTAGATTCACTTTATTTTTTGTTGCCTCTAGCATTGGGTATGTTTTTTTCTTATTATATTGTAACTAAAATTTTAGTTGGTTCCGAATCATCACCAGGTTTATTAATGGTTAAGGACACAGGTCCTTACATTTATTCATTTTTCTTTGGCTTGGTCCTCATAAGTATTAAAGAGCCATGGAAATTTGTATCAACTCCTTCACAAAATAATTATTTATTGGTTTTATTAGGTATTGCTATAATTTTTGTATATACGAAGTATCCGCTCGAAAATAAAGGCAATATTTTCTTAGTGATTAGTGGTGCACTTGCCCTAACTGCAATGCTCCTTCCAGGAATTAGTGGAGCCTTAGTCCTTTTGACCCTTGGACTCTATGAAGAAATAGTTAGTTATGTTCATGATTTCAAAGTGATTCCATTATTTTATTTTTTCTTAGGTGGTATAATTTCATTATTTACTTTTGTCCCTCTAATGAATAAAGTGTTAAATGATTACAAGGAATCAACAATGTCGGTTTTGACGGGATTAATGGCAGGTTCATTAATTACTCTTTGGCCTTGGAAAGAAGATTATGGAAAGGGTAGTTTACCAGATAATTTGCCATTAGGGCAAACTATAGAAGAGTTTAATCATTTGTCTATAATAATCACAGTTATATTTCTTGTATTAGGGGTATTTTCTTCTTATGGTATCAAGTATTTTGAGCAAAAATTAAGAAATTAGACCCCACAAGAGCTTTTAAGAAACCCCCTTTTTGAAGGCAATAATGCGAGTACTCATTGTGGGTGCTGGAGAAGTCGGATTTCGTGTCGGGAGAGACTTAGTTTTCCGCGGGCATGAGGTTACAATGGTTGATTCCGATTCTTCTGCTGTCAAACGAGCTCAAACTTTGGACGCCCAAGTCTTCCAAGGTAACGCAGCTTCAGCTAAGCTTTTAATTGAGGATGCATCATTGAAGAGTACTGATTTGTTTATCGCTGTTACAGGTAAAGATGTTGTAAATATGGCTGCATGTTCAATAGCTAAGAAGGCAGGTTGTAACACAATAGCTCGTTTGAATAATCCCGAATTAACCGATATGCCAGAGGGTTATGATCAACAGCAATTGTTTGGTGTAGATGCTTATGTTTCACCAGATGAGTTGGCAATGCATAGAATCTGGCAAATCTTGTCAAGACCTGCACTTACACGTTTAGAGCATTTTTCAGTAGGTAAACTTCGTATTCTTGAGGTTAGATTGAGTGACAGTTCACCATCTATTGGCAGACCTCTTGGAAATATTAATTTACCACCACATTGTCGTATAGTACTGATAGCTCGTGAAGAGGGAGTCATAATTCCAAGAGATAATGATACTTTAATGCCACGAGATAAAATTTTGATATTATTAAGTGAATATAGTGAATTGGATGATTTATCAGATGCTTTAGGAATACCAAAGGAAATAACAGGTGAAAGAAACATAAAACGTATTATGATAGCAGGAACGAGTAGAATAGCTCTTCGCCTAGCTGAACAGGTATCCAGAAGATATAAAGAAGTAGAAATTTATATCGCCGAACCTGATAAAAAAATGGCAGAATCTGCGAGTGCACAATTACCCGAAGAAGTTAGAGTTTTAGTAGGTTCTTCTACGGATAGACATTTTTTGAGAGAAGAAGGGATAAGATATGAAGATTTATTTGTTGCAGCTACAGATCGTGAGGATTTAAATGTTTTGAGTTGTTTATTAGCAAAGAAAGAAGGAGCAAAACGTACTGTAGCATTAGTTTATCAAACAGAATTGGAATATGTTGTACAAGATACAGGAATTGATACATTAATCAATCCTAAAAGAGTTACAGTTAATGCGATAGTTAATAGGGCAACATCAACAGATGAAATTGAAGGTATGGAGGAATTAGAAGGAGGAGATGCTTCAGTTCGGGAATTCCTTATTAAAAATAAAAATGGTAAAACGGGAAAGAAACTATCTGGTTTAAATTTGCCTGAAGATACATTAATAGCAATGATAAATCGAGATGGTGAAGCTATTTTCCCAGATTCCGAAACAATGTTAGAAGAGAAAGATCATGTATTAGTCTTCACACTTAAGAATAAACTTCCAGAGGTGGAAAACTTTTTCCATTAATCGATGAGATTAAAACTCATTTTAAGTCTTACAGGTACCATTTTAGCTTTTTTTGGCTTAAACTTCATTATTCCAATAATAGTAGGAATTTACATGGGAGAAGAATATCAGGATATATTTTGGATGTTTGGTATTCCCATGTTTGCGTCTCTATCAATAGGAATATTTTTGCATTATTATTTTCATTCAGTAGAAGATGTTAGGAATCGAGAGGCTTTTTTGTTAGTAACAGTTGCCTGGATTATTATGGTGATTGTCGGAGCTCTTCCCTTTATTGCTTCTGAAAAACTGGTCTTGATGTCATATGAGATAGGTATCGCAGGCGCTATTTTCGAATCCATGTCTGGTCTTTCTACTACAGGGGCTACAATTTTTGATTTAGAGAGTAATAATCCTGTAAATGTGTCTCAGTACAATGAAGGATACTTTGATGCGCCTAAATCTCTTCTTCTTTGGAGATCACAAACACAATGGTTAGGAGGCATGGGGATTATTGTTCTTGCAACCATCATATTTTCACGTCTTTTTGGTGGCGGTATTCAAGTTCTCCAAGCAGAGATGCCAGGTACAGGAATAACTAGATTAAGGCCACAAATGGCACAGACTGCTCGTCTTCTTTGGAGTTTATATTTTACGATGACGATTGTTGAGATATTATTATTGTCTATCTTATCGGATATGCCTTTGTATGATGCAATATGTAATTCATTTTCTACAGTTTCCACAGGAGGTTTTTCCCCTCAAAGAGATTCTATAGGCTCTTATGATAGTCCTTTTGTAATTGGAGTTGTTACTTTTTTTATGTTGATTTCAGGTATAAATTTTGTTATACTTTATTATGTTTTTAATAATTTAATTGACTTTTCAAAAAGTTTTTCAGATCGTATTAAATTATCATTTAAGGCTTTGAGAGAAAATGAAGAATTAAGTTTTTACTTGTATTTAGTATTATTTTCTTTCACTTTAATTTTTGTTAATTTAATTTTAGATACAGATAATATAAGTAGTAATTTTTCTAATTTCATTCATGCTTCTTTCCAAACAGTCTCTCTACTAACGGGGACTGGTTTTACTACAACAAATTATATGGATTGGCCACAAATGTCAGTATTTGTTTTATTGCTTTTCATGTTTGCAGGTGGATGTGCAGGTTCTACTACTGGTGGAATTAAAATAGTTCGAATTATGCTTCTCTTCAAAGCACTAAAAAGAGAATTGATTTTAGTTATCCATCCTCGTGCGGTAATGAAGCTTCGAATTGGAGACAAAGTATTAGATGAAGATTTATTTCGTAATGTTGGTGTTTTCTTCTTTATTTTTGTAATATTATTTTTGTTAGGTTCATTAGTAACACTATATTTAGAAGGTAATAATCCAAATATAGGCGTAATTGATGGAATATCAATATCGCTTTCTTGTTTAGCCAATATAGGGCCCGGAATAGGTGCCATTGGGCCGACTGAAACATATAGCGCTTTTGGAGATTCAACACTTTTGTTTCTATCAGTATTGATGATGTTAGGAAGATTAGAGATTATAACAGTTTTACTATTATTTTATCCTGATACCTATCGTGATTAAGGCGCAAGTTGCTTTATTCCCATGTTTTATTGATAACTCATGTCTGATGAAGAAGATATGTCTGAGGAGATACCGGAATTTGTGAAAAAATATGTTCCAGGAGTAATGCGTGGTTTGTCTTGGGCTAAATACAGTAAAGAAAAGGGTAAAGGTACGGCCATGAAATCAGAGGCTTTTCAAGATGCTAGAAATGAAGGTTTTGAAGCTGCAATTAGTTCACCTTTTGATATAGATAGTGATGAAACGTTGAAAGAAGCAACTAAGGAGATGTGGGCTTTAACTAAAGAATTTACTGAAGAAGCTAAAAACATATCAAAAAAAATCAACAGTCAAAAAACTAAAGAAAAAAGGCAAGAAGTTCTTAATTCTGCTAAAGAAGCTGCAAGAAAGGCTGGTTTACAAGGAGCTATTGTAGCAGGTTGGGAAAAGGGATGGAAAGAAGGAATCGAGAAAAGAGTATCTAATAATAAATCAGATTAATCTCATTTGGGTGCTTCCAATATATTTCCCTGATTTTGTTAATTCTTTCATTATATCTGATAAGAAACTATCTTCTTCAAAAAGTTCTTTTACTTGATTTTCATCTATTGCTACGTTTATGAATTTAGTTCTTCCTTGTCTTCCTAAGCTAACAATTTTGGCACTAATTAATCCTTGCATATCCAACTCAGAAATAATGTGTCCAACTCTTCTTTGACTTAAGTCAGTCAAATTGAATCTTTTACAAATTTGGGTGTATGTACTGTAAACTTCTCCAGTAGTTTGATTTCCATTTTCACGTTTTCCTTGATTGAGAATAGTACTAACTAAAGTAGCTTTGTGATGAATAGGTAATGTCGAAATAATACTCCTAACTTGATCTTTTTCCATAACATTTTGTGCATTATTAACATATTCTACAGTTACGATTTCTCGTCCATCTCGTTCAGCCAATTCAGCTGAGATTCTAAGTAAATCTAAAGCTTTTCTGGCATCACCATGTTCTTGCGCTGCTTTACTGGAACAATATGATAATACTAATGGATCTACTACACTTTCATTAAATGCAATATTTGTTCTTTGTGAAAGAATTTCTTCAATTTGAATGGCATTATACGGTGCAAAAGTCAGTGATTCTTCACCTAATCTAGATTTAACTCTTGGATCAAGCCATGATGTAAATTTAGTGTCATTTGAGATTCCAATTAATGATATTTTTGAATTATTTAAATCAGAATTTAGCCCAGTTAAATGATAAAGAATATCGTCCCCTGTTTTACTTACTAGTGCATCTATTTCATCTAGTATAACTATCGCAATTCCGCCATTATCATCTGCTTTTTGCTTTAGAGCTGCGTAGACTTTGTCAATTCTCCATCCAGCATGAGGTATGACATCATCCCATTCTGCCGAATAGGTTTTACCGATATTTGCTAAAATCCCATATGAAGTATTCGTTTGTTTACAATTAATATAGGCAGTGTGAATTTTTTTATTTTCTTTTTCAGCTTTTTCTATAATCTGCTCGCAAATAAATTTTGTAACGGCAGTTTTTCCAGTTCCTGTCTGGCCATATATTAAGATGTTGGATGGCCGAGCGCCGTACAATGCAGGTTTTAGAATGTTTGCAAAATCATTAATTTCATCATTCCTGTGTGGAAATTCGGACGGAATAAATGTGGCCGAAAGAGCTTCTCTGTTCTTGAAAATTCTTTCTCTGTTCATTAGTTTGTCAAAAACGTTGCGTTTTTCTGAAACGTGCCTTTTTTCCATAAGTAATATTGTCCCAACTAGCGGGGCCACTGGTATAGCCCACAGGGTATAAATCAAACGGGGTACTTTCATTTTTTTCCCACTCTTTTAAACCCCATTTTTTACAACTTATTATTATTATAATATAATCTTTTTAGTTTTACTTTTGTGTTTTACAAAAAGGGTTTTCTTCTCTCTCTAATTGGGTCAATCTTGCCCGTCAAAGAAAAAGAAGTAATTGCATGGCTTTCAGAACGTAAATTAATGCCTTCACCGGAGTTGATAACGCACGTAGTTAATCATCCTGAAGGTTTGGTATTACTTGAAAAGTCAGTCGATTCATTAGATAGTCCTAAATTATTTCTTAGTGTTTCAGATTTGTTAACTGACGAAGTTTCTGAACCTCCTAAACCAATTCGTAGGCCCAAGGTAGCAGATATACCTCCTGTAATAATTGAAAGACAAATTGATAAGAGCATGTCGGATGGCAAGTTAGAGAGTTTCGTTTCTTTGTTTAATGATAGATTTACTACATTATCGCGATTAGTTCGGCGCAATCCATCAATGAGAGATGCAGGTACATTATCTCAATTAAATCCCGATGAGGAAAATCAAGTTATTGGTATGGTTGCTGAAATAAACACATTTTCTAACGGTAAGATTAAAGTTGCTATAGAAGATAAAGATGCTAGACTCAACTTAATGTTAACTGAAAGAGATGGAGCATCACTTAATTTACTCCATGATGAGGTTATTGGCGTTTCAGGTAAATTAAACAGACAGGGTAATATGTTGTTTGTTAATTCCCCCATAGTCCGTCCACATTTAGGTCGTTACAGAGAGGTATCTCGGGCAGAGGAACCCTACATCGCACTTTTCATCTCAGACATTCATTTGGGGAGTGGTACGTTCAAAGAAAATGAATGGAATAAATTTGTTTCATGGCTAAATGGTGAAGTTGATTACCACAAGGAATGGATTCCGAATCCAGGATATTTGGTCATTGCAGGTGATGCAGTTGATGGCATCGACTCATACCCAGGTCAAGAAGCAGACCTTTCGATAACAGATGTATGGGAGCAATATTCAGTCTTATCACAATCAGTTTCTAGGATACCAAGTACAATTCAAACAGTGATAATGCCAGGTAATCACGATGCGGTGAGACTCATGGAACCTCAATTACCATTACCTGACAAAGTAATCAAAGATTTTGGTGATAATCTAACTTTTACAGCTAATCCAGTACTTTTAGATCTCGCAGGTGTCAAAACGCTTTGCTATCATGGTAAGTCACTTGATGATTTGGTGAGTCTTCGGGATTTATCCTATGACAATCCCATGGCTATGATGAAAGAGTTGCTCAATCGAAGACATTTAGCTCCAATTTATGGGGCAAAAACTCCTTTAGCTCCTGAAAAACAAGACCATTTATTGATTAGAGATGTTCCTGATATTTTCGTTACAGGCCATGTTCATTCTTGCGGTGTTGAAAGATATAATGGTGTTTTGATGTTAAATCCAGGTACGTGGCAAGCCCAAACGGCATATCAAAAAATGATGGGTTTTCAACCCGATCCTTGTCGAGCAATAGCTGTAAATCTTCAAACTTTCGATACGCAAGTTCTTGACTTTAATTTTTAGTTTAACTTAGATTATAAATAATGTCAGCTTTGGTCAAGTAATATGCGTAATTCAAGTAATGTTTTCCATTTGGCAATTCCCTGTAGGGACATTAAGGAAACAATTGAATTTTATGGAACAATAATGGGTTGCAAGTTATCTAGACAGTATGATGATAGGGCCACCTTCAATTTTTTTGGTGATCAGCTAGTTTGCCACCTTTCTCCAGATAAAATTGACAAGGACCCCAATCCCTATCCAAGGCATTTCGGTGTTACTTTTTACAAAGAGTCAGACTTCAATGATATGGTTGAGAGGTTAAAGAAACATAATGTTAATTTTATTCAACCAGTTAGCACTAGATTTGAGGGCAAGCCAGAAGTTCATCGTACTCTTTTTTTCAAAGACCCGTCAAATAATGTTCTTGAGTTTAAATATTACCCTAATTCAGAGATGATGTATTAGCCATGGGAAAAATCAAAGTAGTAATTACAGGTGCAGGTGGCGGAGGGGCTAACAACATAATTTCTACAATTAAAGATAGGGAAAAATATCATTTAATTGGTTTTGATATATCTCCTTACAAAGTGGCAAGAGCCAATGTAGACTCGCGTTTTATTGTTCCTCCAGCATCATCACCAGATTATGAAAAGAGCATTTGTGAAATTATAGATCAAGAAAAACCTGAATTAATAATTCCTACTAATGACCCTGAAGTTGAGAAATTATCAGAGATAAGAGATAAGATAGGTACTGAACTTTTTTTCCCAGACCATGAATCCGTAGTCTTATGTCTTGATAAATGGCAATTTCATAATTTTGCAATTTCAAATAATATCAGAGTAGCAGAAACATATCATGTTGAAACTCTTGATGACATCGAACCTATCTTTTCAAAGTTTAATTCCGAGTTACTTTGGTGCAGGGCCATAAAGGGTGCCGGTTCGAAAGGTGCAACCAAGGTTAAGGACCCAGAACAGGCTAGGTGGTGGATTAAGTATTGGAATGAGATGAGAGGAATGAAAATTTCAGATTTTACTATATCTGAATTTTTACCAGGTAAAGATTTTGCTTGCCAAAGTACATGGAAGCATGGTAATCTTATATTAATGAAAGCTGCAGAGAGACTTTCGTATATCGAGGCAGCATCGCGTCCAAGTAACATGTCTTCGTCGCCTGAATTAGCTAAGACAGTTTATGATGAAAAATTATTTGCTTTTTGTATTGATGTGATAAAAAAACTTTCAGGTAGTAAAGCTCATGGTAACTATGATATAGATATCAAGATGAATTCTAAAAACGAATTTTGTGTTACTGAGATAAATATAGGGCGCTTCTTTATGATAACAAATTTATTCAATCTTTCAGGTAATCATTCAATGATTGATACATATCTACAATTAGCACTTGATAAAGAACCGAATATATCTGATAAATTTGATTATTCTGAGAAATATTTAATTCGTTCTTTAGATACATTACCTACGATTCTTTCACCTGAAGAGATTGCTGAACGCTTGACGTCCTAGATTTTTTTACAAATCTGTATAAAGATTCAATTCTATCTTCACAGTATTCCCAATTATGTGCTTTTTCAGCTAATTTCCTTCCTCTTTTCCCCATTTCACTACATAAATTTTCATCGAACATCATTTTCATTAGGACTGCTTTAAGCCGATTCCATTTCCCCCATTCAAATGTTAATCCAATTTCTTCTCTTTCAACAAATTGACCCATTAATAGTTCTTCACAAGTTATCATTGGTACTCCTGCAGCCATGGCTTCAAACAATTTGTTGGGAGCGCTAAGTTTATTGTTAATATTATTAGGATCTAATGCCATTAGAACAGCATCGCATTCAATAGTTTTTAGTGCCACATTATCGGGATGTATCGATCCCATATAATTCACATTTTTCATTTTTTCTTGAAGTTTCTTTATTGTTGGGACTAATGTGCCAAACCCTCCTATATCGAATTGAATACCTTTCATTTTGCTTACAGTCTTTATAGTTTCTATAATTCCTCGGGAAGGATGTTTTTCTAAAACACCAATATACAACAATCTAAAGTTTTTATTTCTTTCTTTATTTTCAATTCTTCTTAAAGGATAATTTTCTAATCTTTTGATATTCCCCACTCTGGTTAATTTTGTGTTTAGGAAATCCCTTTGAGGTAAATTCATTACTTTGAATGCCTCTTCTTCAGTAGCTGCAAAAGGAGCTTTCCCTCCTTCTTCTAACATTCTATTAATTCTTGCATAATTTGCAGGCCCTGCTGAGATTATGCCATCACAATGTTCCAATAATCCAGCTTCTAATTTGTGGAGTCTGTTTGCTACAAAATTAGATACAGCTCCTTTAACGAGCCCAGGATAGTTTTCATGACAATCATAAATTAAAGGCATTTCCGCTAGTTTGGATGTAAAAACCCCTCCAATAAGCGTGTCTAAATCATGATAATGAAGAATAATATCTTTTTCTATTTTTTGAAAAGCAAGTATTTGCCATGTACACCATGATAGAAATCCCGGTAATTTCCTTGCAAAAAGAGCTGCATTGTTTAGAGCGCATTCTTCTTGATATCTCCATATAGTTCCCCATTCGGTTGTTGTTGTTGTTTCATGTTTACCAGTTCTATCCCATGCTAATAGAATTACACGGTGCCCTTGTTTAGACAAGCTCTTGGCCGTATCGGCAACTACAGGTTCAGCAAATCCGCCAGTTGTGAGGCGAGATCTAGCCATAATAACCAGAGACATTTTATCTTAATGAAACTGCACATAAATACAATCTATGTTCATCGCAGAAGTTTTAAACCATACTTTGGTGAGCACAATTCAGTGCCGCTGTAGCTCAGTAGGTCAGAGCATCCGGCTGTTAACCGGACGGTCATCGGTTCGAATCCGATCAGCGGCGCCACCGGGCCCGTAGCTTAGTCTGGTGGAGCTCCCGGCTCATAACCGGGCGGTCGTCGGTTCAAATCCGGCCGGGCCCACCAATTAGGCTCCTAAATCGCGTATCAATTTCAGGTTTGGTAATGTCCATAATACTTTCAGTTCCAAAGCCTTCCACTGTGACTGAGGCAACAGCCGCACCGTAATTCATTGCTGTAATCAGGTTTTCTTCATTTATATTTTCTTTATTTGCTAGGTAACCCATAGTGGCTCCGGCAAAGCTATCTCCAGCACCAGTAGGATCTACAAAATTTTCTACTTTAAAAGCAGGGAGGTGCTTTGTTAATTCTTTGGAATACAATGAAGCGCCATGCTCTCCTTTTTTTATTATCACAAATTCAGGACCTTGTGAAAGTAATTTTTTTCCAGCATCATCTAAATTCGAACATTCTGAATATTGTTTTGCTTCAGCATCGTTTATGAATAAAATATTAACTTGTGAAACTACATTGTTCAATTTTTCCTTTGCAATATCTATCCACAAATTCATGGTATCCATCGCAATATTTTCTGCATTCACTTGTTCTAAAACTTTAAGCTGGATAGAAGGGTCATTGTTACAAAGTAGCAAAATTTCTGGTTTTCTGTGTTCTGGTTTAATTTCCCAATTATAATGTTCATTTATTCTAAAATCAGTTTCATGCGTTATAGCTTGAGACATGTCACCTTTGTATTCACCTGACCAATGAAAGGTTGGATAATCAAGTTGCTTGACTGAGCCAATATCTATTCCATGCGTATTAATCTTATTTAGAATATCTTCGGGAAAATCATTTCCTATTGCGGCTACTAAAGAAGTATCTGTAAAGATGTTTGATGAAATACTGGAATATAGCCCTGCACCGCCTACAATTCCTTTTTCACTTCTTTTAGGAGTTTTAAGGTTATCTAACGCCAAAACCCCAGCTACCAATACCCTCGATGTCACGTCTTCCCCTAAGAGGGCTGTCTTTAAATCCCAACCACTGTGCGCAAAGTATGACGACCTCCCGCAAGATAGCTCTGCTTTTTGGTGCAGAAAATATTAACGCGATAATTGGTTGGATTGCATTATTACTCGTTGCAAGAAAAATGGGCGCTGAAGCCCTAGGGGAATTTAGCTACGCCATGAGTTTAGTTGGTGGTTTTACATTTTTAGCTTTTTTTGGTTTTAGGATGGCTCATGTTAAAAGAGTTAGTGAAGGTCTTGACTTGGGCAAGTGCGTTGGTACCTTTCTTTCAATAAGGTTATTTTTGGTCTCAGTTATGCTTGTTGTTTTTGCTTTTTTCTATTGGCTTTGGACTGCGCCAGAGATAATGTATGGCATTCCTTTCGGAAAGGAATTTTATGACATAAAAACAGATAATTTACTTCTTTTAGTTCTTCTTTACTACATTGTTTTTCTATTAATTGGGGTAGTTAGAGCTACATTTAGTGGCCTTGAACAAAGTGCAAAGGTAGCTATACCAAATGTAGTTGGAACTACGGTTCGTTCATTTCTTTTCATATATACTGCATTTCAAGTATCCTCAGGAGACATAAATCCTACCAAGGGCGTTTTTTGGTTAGCTATTTCACAATTGATTGGTATTGTAATAACTTCTCTAATGTCTTTATGGTATTTTAGAGATTATCCTATTTCTAAACCAGATAAAGAGACTTTTAATTCTTACAAAGTATTTGCATTTCCAGTAGCTGCAGCATCTATTTTTGGTGTCCTCAGACAACATATTGACAAAATATTGGTCGGTATTTTCTGGACAGCAACAGATGTAGGTCTTTATTTCGGCGTACAAAGGATTGCACTTTTCATAGGTACAATGGCTTTGGCCATTGAAGAAATGCTTCTCCCCTCAGTTTCCAAAATTCATTCAAGTAGTGGGAATAAAGAAATAAAACCTCTAATTTATGATGCAGAAAGATATGTGGCAATGGTTTGCATTCCTATCGTAGCTATGACAGTTATTTGGTCTCGTGAAATAATTGAGGTGTTTATTAGCCGTGAATTCTTATCTGCAACCCGTATTCTTCAATTTTTAGCTTTAGCTGCTTTGGTTAGAGTTGTTAATCGTCCTTGGTCTATAGCTTTACGAGGTTCCGATAGACCTGATTTAACTTCAATAATAAACATTTTTTCATCAATCATAAACATACTGTTGATGTTAATCTTGGTTCCAAAACAAATTCCTCAATTGGGCCTTAATGATTTACCTGGCATGGGTGGAGAAGGTGCAGCTTTAGCATTGTTAATATCTGAAATTATCTTGGGAATATCTCTTAGATTTTTATGCTATTCTTTTTTAGAATTGAGACCACAGTTACATTTCTTTTTACAACTGTTCTTTGCAGTAGTCATTGGAATAATTATGTGGCAAATACAGTATACTGTAGATGTTAATCGCTGGTATGAATTATTCTTGTTTTCTGCGTTAGGAGGTTTACTTTACATTTTCATTTTAGCCACAGTTGGCATTTTCAACAAGAAAGATTTCTTTTTCTTTTGGAATGTTGTGAATCCTAAGGCAATGACTAACTATGTTGGAGATGAACTTAAGAGAAAATAATGATATTTACTGTTGGTTTGGTATTAATCTTTGTTTTAGTAGTTGTTTTTATATTTGCTTATCAAAAAATATACAATCCTGGAAGACTTTGCAATATTTGTTACAGAGTTGTACCCGATCTTTCACCAACTTGCCCCTTTTGCGATTCCGAATTAAAGTGGGATGACTAATGTCTATCTAAAGAATCAGCAATAATTTTTAATGCAATTCCAGTTGCAACACCGGCAATCATTCCAGTAATAATCCTTTTTGGATTAGTTGATTCATATTCAGTTATTAGCTGAATTGTACCATCAAGGCCTATTGGTACTAAGCAAAGAATTACAATTGGCAACGTCAACTCGATTTTACGTCCCAAGGAGAAAATAAATCCTACAGCAAGTCCGACAAAGATACCTACATCTCTAGCACAAAAAGGCATTTGATTATTATTATATTCATATGATCTATGAGATAGTTGGTGACAATTTACATCCCCTAAATAGTAAACAATTTTGCTTATTGGATTCATTTCTTGAATTACTTTTTTATTATCATAGAGACCAACACTTCCACTTAGATTTCCAGTTTCTCCAGGTTCCAATATGAGAGGTCCAGTTAAAATCATTAAAGCCCAAAAGCAGGTTATTGAGAGGAAGATTTTGTTCCATTTACCCATATGGCTTATATTTTTTTTAAATTCCCAAGACGACATATCACTTAACTACTAAATTTTTTTCTATCTATTAGTATGAGAGAAAGGGCAACAACTGAAAAAATACTCCCTAATAAGAATCCATAACTTATAACTCCGAATAGACAACCTGTTACAGCCATTCTAAAACTTGTTTGGAGAATTGCAGCTGAACTCCCCATTAGTGCAATTATTGCAGCAATCATGAAAATTGGAGCTAATGCATAATTTGGTGGCCATGGTTCAGCTACATCTTTCCTATAATCAAATTTTTGTTTATTTCCTTCTAACAATTCAATATCCAGTATATTTGTTCCTTCGGAACGTATATCCATCCAAACAACAACTTCACCATAACCTTCCATAGTAAATGTAATTTTGACTTCTTCACCTATAATGTCGTAAAGTACATACCAACCTTGTGGATTTGTAGATGTTTTTTTACCATTATTAGTTTCTACTATAACATTCTCAATAGCTTCTCCATTCGTATCTATAACAGTACCATGTACTTCTGATAATCCTTCATTATTCCATTGTGTATCTTGATTATTCCATTTTACTCCATATGCAATTCCTGAAAGTAGGCCTAAGACAAATACAATGGATAGTAGAATTCCAGCCCATTGAGAAGGTGTTTTTGGTTTATCATTTCTTAAATTATCCCATCTATATGCATCTTTTAAATTACTAAATACAAAAGAAATTTGGTTTCCACTCTTAAATTGAGAACTTGTAGGATCTTTTACCTCCTCACCCCTAGTTCGGACTGCAGCCCATTTTCTTATTTCTGTTCTTAACCATTTATTTGCTTCAGATGTAAATTTATAATTTTTACGAATATAAGCTACAGTTTGTTTTTCGATTTGTGTATAATCATCATAATCATTAATACGTGTAAATAGTTGTTTACTTCCTTCAAGCGTTATTTCTTCATTTTTAGTTGTTAATTCCGTAGCAACTCTGAGTAATTCTTTGTCATATTTTTTCCCATCAATAATTTCAAAGATTGTTTCATCTACTTTACTTTCAGGCACTATCTTTTCTTTAATATTTGAGCCTATCTTAGTAGTAAAATCAGTTATACTTTGGGCAATATTAGTAACGAAATTAACTTTCTTTACAGTAAAGGACCCGTCACACATTGGACAAATGACAACTTGCCCTTCTTCTTTTGAGGTATTGAAAACGTTGTAGCACGTAGCACAGCGTATCTTACTGTCACTCATTAGATACTACTCCCCTGTCGGTTAAATAAGCATGACGATTGGGACACTATGGAATGGTGGATGGCTATCCTTTTGGGAGTCTTGCAGGGCATTACAGAATGGTTGCCGATAAGTAGTAGTGGCCATTTAGCGATTTTTCAGTTTTATTTTGAAGAAGAACCACCTATTTTATTTGACATAATACTTCATCTTGGTTCACTTTGCGTAATCATGTATGTTATGAAAGATGAGATTAAACAGGTAGTTTCTGCGTTTTCTTCGTTTTTTCTTAAATTTGGTGACTATGGTAATCTCGTGGGCACTCAAAGATTAATTGTAATGATTATTGTAGCTTCAATACCTACAGCAATAATTGGGCTTACTTTCGATAGTACAATAATTGGAGACTTCTATAGCGAGATGCACTTAGTGGGCGGTTGTTTGATTTTCACAGGTCTTTTAATTTGGTTTAGTAAAGATTATAGAGGTGACAAACAAATTGATGATTTCCCTATTAAGAATGCTTTGGTAGTAGGATTTTTTCAGGGTTTAGCAATCTTGCCAGGAATATCCAGATCAGGTTCTACAATAGCTATTTCAAAAATATTAGGTATGGATCCAGTTAGGGCTGCTCGATTTTCATTCTTACTTTTTATTCCTGCAATTTTAGGTGCGACACTTCTTAAATTCAAAGATATAGATGAAACTATTTTAGATGTTGGAGTTTTATCAATAATGTTAGGTTTTATTTCTTCTGTTGTTACCAGTTATTTTTCAATCAATCTTCTTTTGGAATTAATAAAAAAGCAACAATTCCACTATTTTACGCCTTATTGTTTAATTCTCGGAATTTTCTTAATTTATAGTAGTTTAGTCTAATTTGTCACTTTCGATTATTATGTTGTAGTTTCCAGAATAAAGAATAGAACCAATTCCATCAAGACCAGATCCAGAAATTTTGATTGTCCAAGTACCATAAATTACAGGCATAATTAAAGTTCGATCTTTTACTTTATTGTCCCAAGTTACCATTGTGTATCCATCCCCATGTGCAGTACCTTCAGGATCAGTAATTGTCAAATCATAGGTACCTGATGGGCCATTACCAGGGTCTGCATTTCCTCCGAGTTCATATTCTATATTGAAAATGGCCATAACAAATGATGATTCCCAAGCACTTTCTATAACAAAGGTATGTGTATATTCTTTCCATGAAAGATTTTGAGCAGTTTCTTGAAAGCATGCCACCACATTACAATCAATCATGTCTTCTATGGCATTAATGTATTCACCTTCATTTTGGTTAGGATCTGGTGCAAAGTTTCCTTCCCCACTCCATACTTGGAATACGCTGAATGTTTTTTGTTCTTCGGGAACAATTCTATCAACTAATCCATTCATTGCTGGAATATCAATACAACCCACAGTCAAGAACAATGCAGCAATGAAAAAGGCCCGGTTCACAATTTTGGATTTAGAAGGTCTAAATAAAATATTTTGCTAAAAAGACCTAAACACCCCTCTCTTTCAGCAGTTGTGTCTGATTTAAGGCAAAAGTTGGTAGACTTGGCCATGTCCGAGGCTGCCCAATATGGAGAAGCCAAGAGTAAAAGTGTGATAGGCAAAGCTATGGGAAAGTATCCTGAGCTTCGTTCTTCAGCCAAAGAATTGATGCAAATTATTGATGATGTTATTAATGAAGTCAATTCCTTAAGTCCTGAAGAGTTGAAACCTTATCTCCCTTCTAAGAAACCTAAAGTGGAGAAAGTTGTTGAGAGAGAATTGCCGCCTTTGAACAATACAGAAAAGGTAGTTCTACGTTTTGCCCCAGGCCCAAGTGGCCCTCTTCATTTAGGACATACTAGGGCATTAGCATTGAATAATTATTACAAAAAACGATATGGAGGTAAATTGATTTTACGATTAGAAGATACAAATCCTAATGCAATTGATCCCGCTGCCTATGACATGATTCAATCTGATTTAAATTGGTTGAATGTAGAGGCAGATGAAGTTATAATTCAATCAGATAGAATGAATCTTTACTATGATGAAATCCGTAAGATTCTTGCTGAAGGTGGTGCATACGTCACAAATTCTGATGCTGAGGAGTGGAGAGAACTAAAGAGACAGAAAAAGGCACATCCTGATCGTGGAAGACCTTCAGAAGTACAATTATCGGATTTTGAAAATCTTTTATCTGGAGGAGAAGGTATTGTTGTGATTAAAACAGATTTAGAAGATCCTAATCCTGCGCTTCGTGACTTTGTAGCTTTGAGGGTAGTTGAAGATTCTCATCCACGTCAGAATACAAAGTATAGATTATGGCCTTTGTATAATTATGCAGTAGCAGTTGATGATTATCATCTTGGAATAACTCATGTTCTAAGGGGAAAAGATCATTTGAATAATACTTTAAAGCAAAAATGGATTTACAAATATTTAGAATGGAATGAACCTGAATATATTCACTATGGGTTAGTTTCTATACCAAATACAAATCTAAAAACTAGCAAAATACGAGAGTCTATCGAAGCTGGAGAATTTGGTGGATGGGATGACTGTAGATTGGCAACTCTTAAGGGATTAGCAAGAAGAGGTTACAAATCGAAAACTTTCTTGAAATATTGGGAAAATTCAGGGTTGAAAGAAGTAGATATAAAATTCTCATGGCAAAATTTTGATGCTATGAATAAGGATTTTATTGATTCTGAGAGTCGCCGTTTATTCTTTGTTGCAGACCCTGTTGAATTTAATATGGAAACAGCAGATAATTTGGTTAAAGACGCACCTTGGCATCCAGACAAACCAGAATTAGGAAAACGCGAAGAAAAAATAGTTACTGGTTCTAAAATTTTCCTTCAAAAATCAGATGTAGATTCTTTTTCTCCAGGTACAGTGATTCGCTTGAAGAATTTATGCAATGTATCAGTGAGCGATAACAAGCTTATTTTTTCAGGTATGAAGCCCCAAAAAGGCAGTAAGATATTACAATGGTGTAGCTCAAATGTACCAATAGAATTAGTTTATCCTGATGGTAAGGTAGTTACAGGAGTTGTTGAGGATAATATTTCAGAATTAGATGGGGAAACCGTCCAATTTGAAAGAGTAGGATTTGTGAGGTTGGAGGGTAAGAAAGCGTTTTTCTTACACCGCTAATAGGATATTATGTCAGGAGGCCACCATCACCATCATGCTGTTGACAAAGATTCGGAAAGTAAAACCAGACTAGTAGTTGCTATAACCTTGGTAATGATGATTATCGAAGTAGGATTTGGTTACATCACTAAATCAATGGCCCTTTTAGCAGATGGTTGGCATATGGGAACACATGCTGCAGCGCTTGGAATAACATTGTATGCCTATTACTATGCTAGAAATGAAACTAAGGTAAAGGGTAAAAGAGACAAAGTAATGGCATTAGGAGGTTTTGCTTCAGCAATAGTTTTAGCTATCGTAGCACTGTATATTGGGTGGGAATCTGTTGATAGAATACTGGCACCCGAAGAAATTCAATTCAAAGAAGCCATTATTGTCGCTTTCGTTGGTTTAGTAGTAAATTTGATTTGTGCAAATATACTCGGTATTGAAAATCACCATCATGGCCACCACGACCACGATCATGACCACGACCACGATCATGACCACGACCATCATCATGAATCTAATAAAAAAATAGAGAGAGGTACTTGGGCTGCAGTGGTGGACTCTTACAAAAATGATTGGAAATTTATTTCAGATAAATTTGATAATGTAATGACAAATCCAGACGATATTGAGGATTTGAATAGAAGAGGTGCTTATCTTCATGTTTTAGCTGATGCATTAGTTTCTGTTCTAGTAATAATTGCCCTAGTTATTGGTTTATTCAACAGAGGGCTTGGCGAAATCTTGGACCCACTTATTGGCATTTTGGCTGGAATAGTCATAGCACGTTGGGCAGTCGGTTTATTGCTAGAAAGTCGAAATCAACTTTTGGATATTGATTGATGAAGATTCTTCATCTGAATAATCCAGCTCAAGTTGCATCTAATTTAGTAAGAGCTCAACGAGAATTGGGTATTGATGCTAGCTTAGCAATTACTGGGAACAAACGTTTACATGACAATTATGATTATGATTTATCATCTATCCCTACAAAATATTTCCGAGGTAAGTTTGAGCTTGGTCGTAGATTATATGGTTTGATTAAAGATTGTAATATTTTACATTACCATGGTCAAGCAATCAGTACAGGATATCGAGATTTAATTATGTGGGCAGGAATAATGAACAAACCCGTGATTCTCCACTATCATGGTTCTGAAATAAGAAACAAGAAGCCTTCAAAATTTACAAATGATTTTGTAAAACACATTTATGTTAGTACGCCAGATTTATTAAAATCAGTTCCAGAGGCTGAGTGGTTACCTAATCCTACAAATTTGAAAAAGATTGTCTATTCAGATTTAGATACAAATGAAAAATTGCTTATACTTCACGCCCCTAGCAACAGAAAAATTAAGAACACTCAGGCAGTAATAGATGCCATTGACGTCCTTAAAGAAGAAGGCATTGACGTTGAATTAACTTTAGCAGAAAATGTAGAGCATGAGAAGTTGATGCGAATGATATCTCAAAGCCATGTCGTAATAGATTGGGTAAATCCTGAGTTTGGAATTTATGGTGTCTTATCTATAGAATCCATGGCAACAGGCCGTCCAGTTATTTGCACACTTACAGATTCTTTGTATAAAGAATATGATTTACCTATCATTAATTGTCATCCAAATGATTTATCAAACACAATTAAGAATATTTATTCAACCCGTGAAAATTTAATTGAGAAAGGAAAATTAGGTTATGATTTTGTACATAAATATCACGATTCTTCTGAGATAGCCAAGAAAGTCATAAATAGATATGAATCAATATTGGGCTGAATAAATACGTGATAAAATGAAGATTGAATGGATAAATCATGCATCTTATGTATTCCAATACAAGAGCTCACGAATTATTGCAGATCCGTGGTTATTTGGTTCAGCTTTTAATGATGGTTGGGACTTACTTGTTGACACTCAGTTTAAAGTTGAAGATTTCAAAGATATAACACATATTTGGTTCTCACATGAACACCCTGATCATTTTGCACCTCAAGTTTTGGGTAAAATTGATGAAGAAGTCCGTAAGAAGATAACTATCTTATTTCAGGAAACAACAGATAAGCGCGTAGTAAATTTCTGCAAAAAGCTTTCTTTTAAAGTCGAAGAACTTCCACATCGCTCTAAATTTGTAATCGAGGATGATTTCTCAATAACTTGCGGTAAAATGGTTGGCATTGATTCTTGGTTATTGTATGAAACTAATGATTTCAAATTATTGAACATAAATGATTGTGTAATTAGTAATAAAAAATTGTGCGAATCAGTGAAAAAAACTACAGGTGAGGTTGATGTTCTCATGTCTCAGTTTTCATATGCAAATTGGAAAGGTAATCCTGATGACAAAGAAATACGTGAAAAATCAGCTAGAGAAAAATTAAATCGCATAAAAATTCAAGCTGAAGTTTTCAAGCCAAAATATACAATTCCATTTGCTAGTTTTGTTTATTTTTCACATGATGAAAATAAATATATGAATGATTCAATAAATACAATATCTACAGCACATAAATATATCAATAATAATACCGACACAGAATCTATTGTTATGTATCCTGGGGATATTTGGGACTTCGAATCTAAATTTAATAGTGAAAAATCAATCAAACTTTACGATAAAGTATATTCTCAAGTTTCTAATTTTAATTACAGAAGTTTGTCTAAAACAGCTTCCGATAAAGAATTGTTACAAGCCTCCCAAAAATATTTGTCGGACCTTATTACAAATAATTCTTCATTTGCAATGGGCCTGTATAGATATATTCCATTTTTTGGGGCTAAAGACATAATTATTAAATTATTTGATACTAAGAAATATTATCAATTTGGTTGGTCAAAGGGGCTTATTCCCCTTTCTAATCATAGTCCCGATTTCGATATTGAGATGTCAAGTGAGAGTCTCTTATATGTTCTCTCATATCCTTGGGGATTTGGAACTTTGATGGTTAATGGTCGGTTTAGATCCAAGGATTTGGCCCATGCCAAATCGTCACGTATTTTTATGTTAGGATTAATGAATAGCATTGATAAAAGATTGACAATTGGTTTCATTATCAAGGAAGGCTTCTCAAAAATATTTGGAAAGGGCTTGAGTACTGATGACGATTGGAGTTTACACAAACTGTGGCCACGTTTCCTTAAAGAGTAGAAAATGACAAGTCCAATATTAATTCATAAAATATACAATCGTTTAAAATTGTTTCAAAGACCATTCTATAGTCGCTATCAAGTAAATAATGACAAATCTAAACTAAGTTGCATACCTTTCTTTATCATTGGTTCTGGGCGTTCAGGAAATACGTTACTCAGATCTATATTGTCGGGTAATTCAGATATTTCTATCCCACCCGAATCCTATCGTCTTCCTTTTGCAATCAAGAGATTTCATATTTTTAGTAATAAAGATTGGAAAGAGGTCGTTTCTGAGGTTCTTAGTGAATTTGAAAATTGCAAAGAATTCTATACTTGGGACATTGAACTTAATGAGGTTCATAAACGTTTAGAAAATATTGATGAATCCAAAAGAACACTTTCAAATATTTTTGATGAATTATTTTGTACTTATTCTGGAAAGCATTCCTCCGGTTCTAGAATATGGGGTGACAAAACACCAATGAATACAATGTATCTTGATTGGATTGGTAGTGTTTTTCCAGAATCGAAGTTTATCCATATTATCAGAGATGGTCGTGACGTTGCTAGTTCTTATCTTAAAATGGAAAGATATGAAACTATTCTGGAAGCTGCAAATAGATGGACTAATAGCATTGATTTAGCCCAAGCTTTTGGCTCCAAGATTAAAGAAAATTATATGGAAATCAGGTATGAAGATATGGTCACTAATACTGAAGAATCAATAAAGAAAGTATGTGATTTCATAGGTATAAATTACAATTCTGATATGTTAGATCATACTTCACAGGTGGGAAAATTGGGAGATACAGACAAGGCTCACCATTCCAATCTGTCAAAACCAATAAGTTCAGACTCAATAGGTAAATGGAAACATAATCTTTCGGAAAGTGATCAAGAAAGTATTACTAAATTATTGCATAAGCCCTTACTTCGTCTTGGATATGTTGATTAATAAGGGCCTATCTAACAAATTGTGAATCCGAATCTCTTTGTAGCCGGAGTTCCCAAAGCAGGAACAACCTCTCTTTTCCATTATTTGGCTTTGCATCCTGATGTTTTTCCATCTAGTCGCAAAGAACCAGGATATTTCCATCCATTCAAAATTAAGGATATGGATAAGAATCTTGAGGCATACAAGAAATTATTTTCAGGTTATTCCAGTCAACAATATGCAATTGAGGCTACACCTGGATATTTTTACGGTGGTCAGGAAAGTGCAAAAGCAATTAACAACTATTCTCCTGAATCAAAGGTAATAATTGTTTTACGTAATCCTGTTGAAAGATTATTTTCGTTTTACAAATATAAGAAAAGTTTAGGGCATATAAGTGGTAAACTAAATTTTGGAGAGTATGTTATTGAATGTAAGAAGACAGTAGGGCCTATTGAAAGAGAAACTTATGATTTCTGGGCAATGATTGGCGGAAATTATGCTACTTTACTTTCTGAATGGCATGAAGTTTTTGGTGAAAGGTTGCTGATTTGTTTCTTTGACGATATGGTTAATGATGAACCAAAATTCATTGAAGGAGTATGCACTTGGTTAGATTTAGATAAAAAGCAAATTGATGATGGCCGAACTAAAGTACAGAATAAATCTATGATATATCGTAGTAAAGGGCTTCAAAGAATGGCAACAACTTTTGATAGCATGTTTTCAGGAGTTTGGCATTATCTCCCTTGGCTTAAATGGCCCTTTAGTGGCTTGTACAATCTACTCAATTCAAAACCTAATAATGAAAAGATTACAGATTCAGTGAGAGCTGATTTAGTACAATATTATCAGGATGATATGAACAAAACTCGAGATTTTCTTAAGGAAAGGCAAATAGAGAACTTGCCAGACTGGTTAACTAACTAATGACTAATTACGACGTATTCAACGGAGACACAGATGGGATTTTTGCATGGCATCAATTGCGTTTAGCACATCCTAGAGATGCAAAGATAGTGACTGGAGTAAAGCGAGATGTTAATCTTGCTAGCAGAGTAGACGCAGGAGAAGGTGATTTAGTTACGATTATGGACGTTTCACATGCTAAGAATAGAAAGGATGTCAAGAGGCTCCTTGAATCTGGTGCAATTATAGAATATTTTGACCATCATGATCCAAATGAATTAATTGATCACCCAAACATAACATATCATATCAATACTGAGCCTAATGTTTCGACAGGATTGATAGT
>CAZYZI010000006.1:0-10741 GCA_964651915.1 uncultured archaeon
TTCATTGCTTTTTCATTAGCACCGCCATGTAGTGGCCCACTCAAGGTACCTACTGCTGAAGTTATAGCAGAATGTAGATTGGCTAAAGTTCCAGCAGTTACTCTTGCTGAAAATGTGGATGCATTGAATCCATGGTCTGCTAGTAATATTAAGTATAAATTTAAAGCATCTATTTGGATTTTTGTTGGCTCTTTTCCATGTAGCATATTGAGAAAATCTTCAGCATGTCCTTTAGTTGGGTCAGCTTCAATAATAGGTAAATTTTCCCTTAGGCGGTGTATTATTGCAACAGCAGTTGCAATTTGACCAACGAGTCTTAGTGCCTTTGGTGGCAATTCTTTAAGAGGTACATTTTTTTCATAATGACCCAATACAGATACAACAGTTCTCAGAGTACTCATCGGTGATGTTTTACCTACTAATTCGGTAATTATTTCTATTACTTCTTTAGGTAAAACTCTAGCTTCACCTATATTTCGGGTCATTTCATCTAAACGTTCTTTGTTTGGCAATTCATTATCATAAAGTAAACAAATTGTTTCTTCAAAAGTTGTATTAAATGCTAAATCATCTATATTGTAACCGCAATATCTGAGGATCCCTTTTTCTCCGTTTACTGAACTTAAAGTAGTATCTGCAGCAACAATACCTTCTAGGCCCTTTACTGGTTCGGGAATCGAATCTTTGTTATCTTTTGGTAGAGACACATTTTAACAGTAAAGACTGTGATATTTAGCATTTGCCGAATTTATTTTTTGTAGTTTGTAACTCGGATTCCCAAATCACCCATTATTGCAGGTCTCTTCATAATTTCTTTCATTTTCTTGTCGAAAGCATCTTCTAAATCAACATCCATAGCAATCGCATGACCAAGAATAAGTATTAGAATATCTGCTAATTCTTCAGCCTTTTCTTCATCAGGCTTACCTTTTGTGAAACATTCAGCTAGTTCTCCTAATTCCTCAATTGTAAGTAAAATTCTATATGGCATATCATGTCCGCGATACTCTTCATTACTGAATTCATGCTTATCATGAAATTCTTGAACTTTCGCTAGCATATCTTTATAGGTTTGACTCATCAAATTCTATAGAGGACCTACTTTCTTATGCTTTATTCATTCTTTTGTGACTTTTTCAGCTACAGCTACACATGCCATAAAATCTTCTGCAGCTTCTCTTAAGCTCCCTAAATTTTTGGCTTTGACAATAGCTTTGAGCTGTTTTTTGTCTACAGTAGTTTCTACCCACCCTTCATTCTCAGGTTCGGTTGCCTTTGCTATTGCTGTTGCCATTTTTTCATTGTTAAAATCTATTTCAAATCTAATTTGATGTTTTATTATATTTTTTATGGCTTTTTGACTTCCACTACCATATTGTGCAGCCTTCTTTTTTCTGTTTGCAATTTCATTTGGTAAGCCAAATATAATTGCTAATTTTCTTAGAATAACTTTTCCAGCATCACCAATACGCTCATCTATGCTAAAGACTTCAGCTTCTTTAATGACTTCTTTAGCCAAGTAAGGGCATGAAAGTTTAAGATTAAAAATATCAGTTATCTTTTTTTCTCTATCCGGTATTCTTTTTATTAAATCTTGTACTTCTTTTGATAGATTCTTTTCAGCATTGTCTTTTCTAAATCTAGCATAACCGCCGAACAATTCATCTGCACCTTGGCCACACATTAAAATATCATTAGTAGTATTTTTTGCAGCAATCCAGAAGGGTAGCATGAATTCCACTTCAATTCCGCTCAAAGCAATTTGTTTTTGCATTTCTATTCCTTCACTTACCATTTCATTTTCATCAACTTCAATAGTTCTAATTTTCATTCCGATTAATTTAGCAGCAGTTCTTGCAGCTTCCAAATCGTGTGAATCAGGAACACCAACAGCAATTAGTTCGACCTCACAATATTTTTGAGCAATAAATGCAACAAGTGTTGAATCAATCCCTCCTGAAAAGGCCACAGTTATTGGTCCCTTACATTCACTTCTAATTGTATGATCTAGATTTTCGTAAAGCGTTTTCAAACGATTATCATTCATTATGATGCGATGCCACTTTCAGCCATAAATGTTTCTAGTGCATTTAGTGCTTTTTTGGCTTTTGCTTCACTAATAATATCCGTAACAATTAAAACCCCCGATTGGAAAAGAATAAAACTAGCATCAGGTTTATCCATTCGTAAAACTAATCCTTTGAAACGTATAGGGTCATATTCAGCACCAGGAATTGCAAGAGCCATAGCTTGCAAATCTAAATTTCTGTCTAAATTACTTCTAACTACCATATTTTCCAATTTAATAGCTCGCTTCATGCTTATTTTTGCATCAACGCCTTTTATCATTTTTCTTAAATTAAGAATAATTTCTTTTCCCTTTTCTAATGTTGTTATACCTGTAACTAAAATTTTACCATTTCCAAATAGAACACCTGCAGCTTTTTTGTTGTCAGTTGTCTCCATTTCTATGATAACTGATGGATTTCCTGAACTCGAGTATCTGGCATTTGGTAGCTCCGTTGCCAATTTTATCAGCTCTATCTCTTTTCCAAGATGAGATGCCACGATTATGTTCTCTACTTTTATTGGACCCACAAGAAGTTCAAAACAGGCAACTTTAATAGCTTACCCTTTCAAGCAAATTCATCAAATGGATATGGTTCAGCCTCTCTTTTACCCATTATAATTTGTGTTTCAGGTACTGTCAAAAGAGGAATCGGCCAAGTTGGCCCATCTTCTATAGCTAGTCTCGGACAGGCAGTGATAACGGCAGCATCTACTCCCAATCCTAATAAATGTTCATGAGATTGGTGTATGCTTCCAATCATAATCGTTTCCTTTCCCCCATCAATTAATAATTGTTCAACTTTATCAGCTAATTCAATTCGTTTCTGGCCTATTTGATTTGAAAAAAGAATAGCCCATCTTTTAGCATTTTTTGCAATACCCATTGCAGCATATCTTTGTTTCAAGAAAGGTTTTGGATCAGCAATTGAAACGGTTCCATTGTGTGGTTCAAGACAAGCTACAGGTTTGCCTGTTGAGAGCGCAACTGTTAGTGGATGAAATAATCCCGTTCCAATGTATAGGAATCCATCAACCTTTAATTTTCTGGCAGCGGAAGAATTGCAACCTAAAAGTTGACCTGCTGCAGCTAATCGAGGACCTCCAGTAGTTACGCTGGTGTCGAATCCTTTTTCACCTAGTATTTCTCCAGCTGAATCTATCATGTGCAAATGCTGAGCAGTTGTAACAATTCCAATTTTTTTGGGTAGTATCTTTTTCAGTTCAGATATAGCATTTTTATCAAGATTTAAAGATCCAGTGTGTTTTACAGGAACAAAATAAGTTGGTATTGCATAAAACTCGGAATGATAGGGCATAGGTAGATGCCCCATATGAATTAATGCATCAGCTCCAATTTCCTCTAGAGGTCTGTCTGCTAAATCACATGCTCCATAGGTAGGCTCACCCCATAGGACAACTTTTGCATCAGTTAATTTAGAGACAAGTTTTACAATTTCATGAGTTTTAGTTTTCAATCCATCAGGTAATTGTATTCCTATTCGTTCTTTTCCTTTTAATTTTAGGCATACCTCTTCGATTCCTGGTTTCCAATCAAATGTTATTTCACTCATTTACTAATTGGTCCTTCTGATATAGGATATAATAATTTTGTTTGATTTATTTTAGTACAATCAGGTTTAATTCTAGTAATTTTTCAAGGAATTTTTGCACCCTACTTGAGGCGGGCGATACTTCTTCTCCAAATTTAGAATCAAATTTATCAATGATATCTTTTACAGTATTATCAGAGTCACATAATTCCCAGATTAATGTTGTATATTTGTCTAGAGGCCTTCTAACTATTTCAGGCCCTCCAATTCTTTTGTGAAACCATTTTTCTATAGGGCCAAAGTCTTTGGGATAAGTAATAACAGCTATATTATTTTCATAAATACATTTAATTTTTGAATCAGGACTCTTAGAAGGTTTCTTCAATAATATTTCTTTTTTTGTCACAATTTTTCCATCCCAATAATCATAACTGCTAAAGTCGTAGCACCACCTATTGCAGCATATCTTACAGCTAATTTACGATCTTCCCAAACAAAACGAGAAACCCAAACTAACCAACCACATGCCAATGAAATTAAAAGCAGGATAGCGAATACAATAGTCCACAAGCTCACAATCACTTATTGGCTGGTATTAATTAGTGGTAGCCCCGCCAGGATTCGAACCTGGGTCTCAAGATCCAGAGTCTCAAATGATGGACCACTACACTACGGGGCTAACTGATGTTCAGTCCAATTTGGTGCATAAAAAAACGTGGTTAGATATTTTTTCAGTTTTCGTCGTAGTAATCATCGTCATCATCACCCTCTTCAAAAGAAAACTCAGCCGTATCATCCTTTGTTAGTTCAATTTTATCAGGAAAATGTCTTAAAATTACAACATCATCTAAGTCTTGAACCCATCTATATGGAATTATTATGTTTTCACCATCTTTAACAAGCTGCGGTGTTGTTCCAGTTACTAGTAAGGCTGAAATTATACGTTGAGTTGTATCCAGTAAAACATCATGAACTACGCCTAAGCGTTGTCCGTTCCGTGTGTAAACGGTCAATCCAGATAGTCTCGAAGCCTCATTAAGCACAGTTGGTTATCGGGTCTGCATATAATTATTTTGCGTGAGATTATTTGAATGAATATTTGGTAATAGACTATAAATAGAGGCCAAAAGTGAAGCGGATGCATGGGTAGGGTAAGACCAACTTACATCAAACGCGTAGCAATTGAGCTGGTTAGAAATCATTCAGACAGATTTACAGAGGATTTTGACCACAATAAAGCTGTAGTTGCTGAGCTTACAGATGTCGATAGTTTAACCATGCGAAACCGAATTACAGGTTATGTTACTCGTTTCCGGAAACAGGAACAAAATTGAGCCATTACGATGTTTTAGTAGAAGGTGCAGGTCCCGCTGGGGCAACTGCAGCTTATTATCTTGCGATGCAGGGAAAGAAGGTTGCTTTGGTGGATCGAGCAAAATTCCCTCGTGAGAAGGCATGTGGTGGTGGTTTATGCGTACATATAGAAGAATTCGATCATATTATATCTAATTGGGATGATTTTTTGGAATCTAAATGTCTAAGAGGGATTGTTTATGGTCCTGATTTTATGCCTGTTGATTATGTTAGTGAGAAGCCTTTTTTTTACAATATCCGTCGTTTAAAGTTTGATAATACTTTGGTAGAATATGCCGTGGAAAAGGGTGCAACACTTATTGAAGGTGTTGCAGTTAAAGATTTTGAAATCCATCCAGATAAAGTTGTTACAAAATTAAGAAATGGTGAAGAGATTACAAGTGATGTAATAATCGGTGCCGGAGGTTCATTTGATTTGGTTTCTAGAAGAATACGTGCAATTGAGAATATGCCAATGAAATGGAGAGATGAAGATATTGCTACAGCACTATATTTTGAGGTAGATGTGGGCCGAGAATACATGGATAGGGTCTATGGTGATGAACGAATTTCTATGGCTCATATCAAGTATCAAAATTTAGATGGTTATGGATGGTCATTTTCGAAAGACACTGTTTTGAATGTTGGAATAGGATGCCCTCGTTCAATTATAAAGAAATTAAAGAAAGAGAATCCTAAATGGGATGAAAGACAATATTTGTTAGATTATGTCGATACTTTGAAAGAACAAGGTTGGTTTCCAAAGGATATTAATATTGATCGTAAAATGATTGCAGGTTCGAATATTCCTGTTGGAATGGGTATGAAATGTACTGTAGGTGATAGGATGTTGGTTATTGGTGATGCCGGAGGTTTCGTATCTCCTTTGTCAGGTGAGGGTCTCTATTATGCATTGGATTCAGGCCGTATTGCAGCAGAATCATTAGATACATTGTTCAAAGAGAAAATTTTTGATAAACAATCTATGATGTTATACCATAATACTTGGAGCAATAAATGGGGCGATGATTTAGAATGGTTAAAAGTGGGTTGGCATTTATTGATGGTTATGCCTAATAGTTTAATCAAATACGCTGCTTTGGATGAAGAAACGAAAGAATTCTTTACACACATGTTTGTAGGTTCGATGCCAGCTTCAAAAATAAAAAATAAAGTTTTAGCTCTTATTGCTAAGGGAGCATTAAAACACGATTTCTTGAGTCACGTTATAGGTAAACACGAGACAGTCCCTCCTGTTACAAATTAATCTATTTTGTGTGGAAAGGTATAAGAAGGAAGTTATAGAGTGTCTAATATGCAATCTGCAGATGAAGAATGGGATGATGAAGAGTGGGAAGATGAAGATGATTCTAGTTTCTTTTCAGGAATTTCTGTTGCTTCAAGAATGAAGGCAGGCGGAGTAACTGCAGTTGTCGTGTTACTCCTTTTATGCTCAATGATTTTTACTAATTTTGGTTTTTACTCGGGCGCAGGTAGTTTATCAGTTTTGATAGATGTTAATGAGGGCAAAGATCCAGGTGATAGAACCTTCAATGCTAATGTATTGGCAACATCACCTACTTTTGGTATGTTAGCTAAAGAAGGTGAATTTTCGATTCATTTTGATGGGACAAAACAAACATCAGGTAATTTTGAGATAAATGATGAAGGCCGAGGTTCTTTTGATGTAGATTATGAAGATTTCTTTGTTTCTAATGGTATTTATGAGCTTAAAACAGAGTTAGGTAGTCAAACATCAGTTGACAATGTTGTTATTGATAGAATTGCAGATAATCTCAAGGCGGAAGTAGTTAGTTTTGACGGTGTTACAGATAATAGTGAAGCAGTATATCCAATTGATAAAGATTCAATTATCAATTTGAATATGCAATTCACTTCATCAGATTCTACAGTTAATTATGTTAATCCTTGGGTTACAGGCACAGCTAAAATTTATCACCATGAGCAACCTTTCAATGAAAATCAAGGAGAGGATTATTGGAATGATGATTCCGAGCATGGCGGCTCGGCCGAGCAAGGAAATTTAGTGGATACAATAACATTAGATATAGATAGTAATGGAGGAACATATACCTATTCTTCCGGTGAAAGAGTTAATTTTGACGAGATCCAAGTTGGTCAAGTAAGTTTAAGTTTAAGGTTAGATCCTAGCCAGTTTTACAATGAAGAAAGAAGTGGAGATTACACAGTTGTTTTTGATTTTACAAACGATTTTGGTTCTGATACTTCAAGCTTTGATGGCCGTACTTACTGGGCTTGGTTTCATGTATGCGAAACAAAAAGTAACGGTAAGTGTGATGGAGACGCTTAATTCAGAAGTCTCTCATTTTAGTAACTAAAAACCATAGATTCCAAATTCCATCTTCCCAAGTATTTAGTTTAACCTCTCCAACTCTTGCATGGAACGGGACTGGGATTTCTATGGCTCTCAAATCTCTTTTGAAAGCTTCAATTTTAAATTCTTCAGAAAGTGGCATTCCGTCACTTGTCAATTTTACTTTATTGATTACTTCTTTCTTGAAAACCCACATTCCACTTTGTGAATCCTTGATATTGATGCCATGGAATAAATTAGTTCCAAATGTTAATCCCCAGTTACCTATTTGGTGTGTTATAGACATCGCATCCCTATCCATTCTATCTAATCTATTACATGTTACAAAATCTAGATTGTTATTGATTAAGAATGCAAGTACATGAGGTATTTTGTCAGCAGGATATGTAGTGTCTCCATCTATGGTTGCAACATAGTCTGTGTCTACAAGACTAAAACCTGTTTTGTATGCTCTTCCATAACCTTTCCGAGGTTCATTATGAACAATAGCTCCTCGTTTTTCAGCCTCTTCTGCAGTATTGTCTGTTGAAGCTCCATCTATAATTAAGACCTTAACGTCTAACCAAGGTAAATTTCTTGGAATCTGATCAATTGTAGGCCCTATTGATTCCCCTTCATTGAGTGTAGGAATAATTACAGTTAGGCTTATTGCCATACTGCGTTGTATGGAGGTCTGGTTTTAAGACCAACTGTGTTTTAGGCAATATAATGCCTATATTCATCAAACAAATAGCTTCAGCATTTTTCTTGCTTATTGGACTTATATCCTCACTTTCTTGGTATGAATGGAAAGATTCTCCATTTTGGATGTTATTGTTTGGTATTTTATTTACATTATTGGGAGTAGTTGGAGTAGTACTTACTATCATCCAGTCTGAAGAAGAGCTTGATTCATAGTTCCATTAACCTTATATCGAACTAGTTATCGACTTACATTTTAGATGAGCTTGCTCTACAGAACAATCCTCCGACCGGCAGTTTTTTTGCAGGACTCGGAAAAAGCTCATGGTCGTGTAATATCTATGCTAGAGCTAACAAGTCGTTCTAGATTTTTGACATCAATTCTTGGCAGTCTCTATAGTTCACCGGAACTTCCTTCTACTAAATTCTCTCTTGATTTCCCTAATCCTTTGGGAGTTGCTGCAGGAATGGATAAAAATGGTGCAGCAGTACCTGCCTGGCAATCTATGGGCTATGGATTTAGTGAAATAGGAGGCGTAACACTCCACGAACAACCAGGAAATCCAAAACCAAGAATGTTCAGGGCATCTGCAGAAAAAGCGTTAGTAAACCGGATGGGTTTCAATAATATTGGAGCACAGGCTCTTCATGACCGTTTAAAGGATTGGAAAGATAGAGGCCTTTGGCCAGAATCGCCAGTAGGTATCAATTTAGGCAAATCAAAAATAACAAAATTAGAAGATGCTCCTAGGGATTATTCCGGTTCTCTTGAGATATTGTGGAAACATGCAGATTTCTTTGTCATAAATGTTAGCTCTCCAAATACATTAGGTCTTAGAGAGTTACAGCAATCTGAACATTTGGATTCTATTCTAAGTGAGTGTCAAAAAACAAACAAAGTTCAGTCTCAGAAAGAAGGTAAAGATATGAGGCCAATTTTAGTTAAAATAGCACCTGAATTAGAGGATAATTATTTGAAAGAGATTATTAACTTGATTAAAAAACATAAGATTTCAGGTATTATTGCTACAAATACAACAGTTCAAAGACCTAAAACTGATAATAAAAATTGTAGAAAAGTTTACAGTGAAGAAGGAGGTCTTAGCGGACATCCTCTTAAGAATCGAAGCACCGAAATGATTCGTAAAATTTACAAAATGACTGATGGTAAAGTTCCTATAATTGGAGTTGGAGGAATTTTTACTGCAGATGATGCTTGGGAAAAAATAACGGCTGGAGCTTCTCTTATACAGCTTTACACAGGTTTAGTGTTTGAAGGTCCAGATATTGCAAAAAACATAGTTAAGGGATTGAAAAAGCGACTTAAAGCTGAAGGCTATGAATCTATTAGTGATGCCATTGGAATTAATGTTTGATTATTCTCTAATGACAAACTGAGCTTGACACATAGGACATCCAACCTGAATTGGCCGTTGGTCTGTCGTTATTGTAATTAATCCAGAACAATTAGGACATGAAAGATTTACAGGGCCCGTGTCTTCAAATTCAAAGAAGTCATCTTCTTCTTCACTTCTAAAATATCTTAATCCAACAACGGCGGCAATTCCTATTGTAGCGATAGCGCCACCTATAATTAGGGTGATGTCATTTTCTTCATTTTCTTCTGATCCAGATACAATATTTTCTTCTACAATTATACTTCCTTGCCACCCGGTGCTATCTCCATAATTATCTGTAACTGTTAAGGTGACTGTATAGGACGTAGCAATCTCAAAAACATACTCAAATTGTTCTTCTGCACTATTAAATTGTGTTACTCCATCACTATTGCTGATACTCCAACTATAGGATATGATAGAACCATCTGAGTCATAAGAATTCATTCCGCTAAATGTTATCTTATCTCCAGTTTTAACTATATTTATCAATGAATTACTCTCAAGCATTCCATTAACTGCAATAGAACCCAGTGCTACAGGCTCAACATTGTCTTCTTCAGGTTCTTGAACATAAGCGTATTTGCTTATTGAATCTTCAACATCTTCTATTTCTGAGGTAATTTGTATGCTTCCAGCTTCATAGGGCGTCCATGTAAATGTTATTGTATTTTCTTGATTTGAAAATACTTCAATACTTTCCTGGTTAATCATATTATCAGAGGCATAAGTCGAAACTATTGCAGTCCCATCTTTTCCACCAGTATTTACCACAGTAACTGTAACTGTAGTTTCTTCACCAACGTAAAGTGGATCATTCCATGAAATGCTCTTTAGTTCAAATTTTTCTTCAGGTTCTTGAATTTCTACTTCCTTTGTTACTTCATTATTGTCTTCAGTTGTTTCTGCAGGATCTGCATTGTCTAATCTTATTTTTACATTATGAGTTCCTTTTTGTGCATTCCAAACATAATTCTTGGTTTTAGATGATTCCGAATTTACTTGTTCATTTCCGCTATCTACAGTGTCACCATCAATCATTAACTCATAATCAACACTTCCACTAGTCTTTCCAAGATTGAATATTTCAAAATTTATGGTGACTTCTTGTCCTTCTTCTAAATTACCTTCAAATTCAATATTAGCAGGTGAGAAATCAGGTTCTTCAGGAGGTGGACTCACATCTATAGTGAATGCTCTCTCATCGTTATTACTATTCTGATCCTCAGGTTCTATACTTACTAATCGCGCAAGCAAGTCACTTTCACCTTCTTCTGCAGTCCATTCACCGCTTATTGTTACTTCTTCTTCAACTGCTACCTCAGTACCTTCAA
>CAZYZI010000006.1:10841-31803 GCA_964651915.1 uncultured archaeon
ATTTTTATGGATGAACTATCAATGTCCATGGTTCCTTGATTCTTTATTTCTACAGAGATTGTTACAGTGTCACCTTCAACAGGTTCATCAGGTGTAATTGATATATCTGTAATTATTGCATCAGGTTGATTGATGTCCACTATTTCGTATCCATCGATGTAACCATATCCATAGTAGTAATTGTATTTGTCACTTTCATCAGGTTCAGAGGCACTTCCGTCATGCTCACCATCCCATGCTTCTGAATAATCTTGTAAACGATCTCTAACGCCATTAGAATTGGATGTTGGAGCTAATGAACTATCAGCTTCTAGGAGGAGTGCAGCTAAACCAGCTACAATTGGAGTAGCCATACTGGTTCCACTCATAGTAGTCCATCCTTGTGCATTACTTTCTCCAAATAAATTACTGTGCCCTAATGCAGCCCTTATGTCACTTCCAGGAGCTACAACTGAAGGTTTTAGTTCATCCCATCGGTCATTGTCCCCATCATCATCTCTTGGACCATAATTACTGTAACTTGCTAGGTCATCATCATCTCTGTTAACATTCTCATTATTATCCATAGCACCAACTGCGATACTCCAATCAGCAGCAGCAGGTGATGGGACCTCTTCATCACCGTCATTTCCCATGGCAATAATTACAGCAATACCTGCAGCATTTGCTTGATTTACAAGTTGAGATTGTGTATCTGATCCATCACTTCCACTTGTAGTACCAAGAGACATTGACATAATTTGAATTCCATTATTCTTTTCTCCGTCATTTCCCCAATCTGTGTTAACATTCTCAATACATGCTTCAATTGCTTCGTTAATATCAGCACTGGAACCAGAACCCCAGTCAGCCATTACTTTCATATCAATTAATCTTGCAGCAGGAGCTACACCTATACATTCTTCATCACTTTCACAAGAATTTCCATCGTCTTCGTCACCACCCGTTCCTAAAACTGTAGAAGCGACATGTGTCCCGTGCCCATCAAAGTCATCCGGATCTTCATTACTATCTTCTTCAGTAGTAAATTGATAATTCCCGTTATCGTCAGTAGGACAACCACCATCACAATTCATTCCGGCAATGAATCTCCTTACTCCTTGATCCTCATATTCTCCAAAGGTTTCATGTTCATTGTCAACTCCAGTGTCTAATACAGCAACATTGATTCCTTCTCCATAAAGTCCCTTGTCCCAAACAACAGGACTGTATTCATCAGAACCTTGAACTTTTATCGCTCTAACGGCAGTGTCTAAGAATTTGTAAACTGGCGCTTGCCACTCTACAATTTTAACATCATCAATATTTTTCAAATCATCAATTTTGTTTGCAGGAACTTTATCAATGCGTATTGCATTAATATATTTGTAAACATGATCCACTTTGAGTCCAATATCATTTATTTGATTAATGTGATTTTCACTAGGATTTTTGTGAAGTACAACAATAACAGATACATCCTTATTTTTTGCAATTAGATGATTCATTCTATCATCTATTCCATCGCCATTTTTGTCAAAAAATCCTTTTTCAAAATGTGTTTCAGTATCAGCAGTAACATTTAGAGGAACTACTGCGCTCAAAATCAGGATTATTGTAAACAGTGCTCCTCTCATGTATGTTCCAGCCTTACGTCATCTAATAAAAGTATTGGATTATTCTATTCTTCTTTGATAAATTAAATAGGATATTCCAATAATTCCAAAAGATGCGAATATCAGAGTAATATTCCAATCACGATTTTCGTTAACGTTATTTGTACTTTTTACGTCCAAACTTACTTTTGCCGTTATGTTTTGATTTCCAACACTTTTTACAATAAATGTTGCCTGATAATTTTTGGTTTCATTTGTTTGGATTCCTATCGCTTTAATTTTGACTTCTTCAAAAGCATTAAGCTCAAAATAAGTTTCACTTAA
The DNA here is from genome assembly GCA_964651915.1 of uncultured archaeon. Lineage (GTDB taxonomy): Archaea > Thermoplasmatota > Poseidoniia > MGIII > CG-Epi1 > CG-Epi1. Next base: position 12,761 of record CAZYZI010000006.1, read on the forward strand.
AAATAGGTTAAGTCCATTTTCCAATTCTTTTTCAAGTTTAAAATTATCTTTTCCATTTCCATTATTTTTAATGATTATATCAATTTCGTTGTTATTAGTTTCAGCCCTTATTCCGACACCATAGTATTGAGGGACATTGACAGTAAGTGTACCTTCACCAGCATCGAATCCATTACGATCTATAATATTAAGATTAATTCGATAATCTCCAGTCTCAGTATTTATTGGTGGTTTAATTTTAACGAGTGTTGTTGTCTCTTGTGAAAGGTGTAAAAAACTTTCAGCCTCAAAACTCCAGTTATCTTGCAATTCCGGAATGATTGTGATGAAATCCCATGATTGTAATTTACTATTTTCGATAATAACATAGCTTTCTAACCATGGAAATTCATACCCTTCATCTGAGTTTTTAATTTCCAATATATTTTTGTTTTGGACAGTCACACTGTAATCATGCTCTATTTTGTCAAAAACATAAAATGAGTGACTTGTAAAATTATTTTCAGGATCTATTTCAAAAGGGTCATTAGAGCTAATTTGAACATCTAAAATATATTCTCCCAAAACAGCATCAGTTACGTGTATGGTCCAATTTTTTTTCTCATTTGGTTCAATTCTGTCAAAATAAAATGATTTTTCGATTCCATTATCATTTACTATGACTGTAACATTATTTGATGTAATAGTTCCAATATTTTTAATATTTCCACTAATTGAGAAATTATCTTCAATTTGAACATTTTCTGTAGCTTGAGAATTCCCTTCATCGTCTTTTATTATTACAATTGGTTTTTCTACAGCTAAATCAGGTAGTTGCAAGTTAATAAATAGATTTTCATTTATATAGTGGTCCTCTAAAAAACCTTCCACGTTATAAAGTCCGACTTCCAGTGAATAATTACCTGATTTTGTAGGCTGAAGAAAAATATTATCTATATTTCCATTATCTATATTTCCCTCATAGGAATTTGTAACAATCTTTTCTGAATTAATGAGTCTTATTTTTATATTATCTGCATTTCCTTGATAATTTCCGTTGACTAAAACACTATCATTATATCCCGTTCCTGTATCAATACTGATTGCGTTTAAGATTTCAAAATTTGCATTTGATTCCCGTCCTATTTCATATTGCTCAATAAAATTATACCACGAATTTTCTTTGATTAATAAATCACTATATCCTCCTTTTATTCCGCCGTTCGGGAAATAGATAGTTAGACCATGGGCCCTATCCACAGCAAGTTTTTCGGGTTTCTGCCAATGATCTTCAGCCAATATGGCTTCATTAATTGAATTTTTGACTTTTTCCGCATACTCTTTAGAGTCTGTCATTGGAATTTCGTTTTTTACGTTTGTTGCCAAATCATATAAATCTCGATAATCTGGATTTTGATCATACCTCTGTGTATTTTCTCTTGCTTGACTAATTTCATCTCTATAAACTGGTAGGATGTGATTCAGTTCCGAACTAAAATTATCAATATCATTCCATAGATTGTCTAGTTTAGAGGTGTCAACAACTGCGGCAGTAACAGAATAACTAGTGTACACAGAACCGTTTCTGTATGATTCTACATAATCATTTACAACATGCTCTGCTAGTTCAGAATTTGTTAAATTCTTTTTTAGTTTGTATAGTAAATGATTGTAAGTCCATCCTTCAAGAGGTTCATATGCCTCCGAGCCATGAATCATTTCAGCTTGTTCTTTTAATTCGTAGGCAATTTCAAACATTCCCATGAGACAAGCATCGAATCCAATCATGGTTAATTTTGAGTCTCCTGTTTGTTCTCTATATTGTTCTATTGAAGTGCGTATTTCAGGAACAGTTAGATAGCTTTCTCGATCTTCAGCAACTTTTTCCCATCCACTTCCGTGATTCCAGATAACTAATATTTTCTTTTTGGCTGGATATTCAGTAGTGGCCCAGATCATAAAATCTCGTAAAGTATCACCATCCCCCATATCAAGTTCATTACTCCAAGTAGAATTTATTTGATTAAGTGATGTTTCTTCTAATCCATGTTTTATCACACGATATGCATGTGAATCATCTTGTGGAACTTGATCAGTTAAGGCTATAATTTCTAACTCACTATTAGATCCTACCATTTTCATTTCATTCAAATCATCATCAACTTCTTCATAGAGACTGTTGTCTCCAGCCATGTAAACATAGATTCCCCACTCAGGAATTTCATCTTCATTTTCAGCATTGGTTAATGGGTTAACTGTGAAGACCAGCATGAATGCCAATAATATTACAGAGTATCTTTTCACTACTTGTCGTTATTAGGCTACTATAAAAATGCTTTTTATCTTAATTTTTAAGATTCAATTTCTATATTTTGTTCTTTAGATTCTGTAGAAGCGGAATTATTTTTCAAGGTACAATATACAGGGAATCCGATTAGTGAAAAAGTCATTATGCTTGACATAAGATGGTAAATCATAAATGGCAATCCTAGAATATATACAAGGAATAAATTTTCAATTGTGTGGTTGTAAAAAATCCAAAATACTCCAAAGTTAGTCCACGTGTCGTAAATTAGCGCAAAAATCACCCCTGCACTAGAAAATTTGTAAACAGTTCCTGCGCTAAATCCACCTTTAATTTTATTATTTATTTTCGATGTAATTAGTGAAACTAGTAGAAATCCAGTATATGTGAAAAATATAATTTTTGATGTGCCAAAATATCCTAAGTATAAATCACTAAAAATCATTATTGACATTGTAACTAACAAAGCTAGTCCAGTAGGCAATAACATGGCGGCTAGAAACACAGAAACCATGACTGTTTCAAAATTGCTATAATCATGTAGAGCTATCCTGCCTACAGAACCAAATACAAAAAGTAAAATTGCTGTTGGTAAAACAGGTATTCTAGTTTTAGTCACTTAAACAGCATTTAGGGACTTCAATAAAAGAATAATCGGTGTTTTTGTTCTTTTGATTTTAAGGTAATATATCCTTAACTATATTTTTCCAAACATTCCCTTTTTCTTTGTTTGCAAGTGGATTTGCAGGACTTGGATGAGGTATCTTTTCTATTATTAAATTAGATATTTCTTTTTGTTTTAGTGCCTTTCTAATCATTTTTTCTGAATAATTTCCCACAGCGATAACCTTCACAGCCTCTAATGCATCTATAACCTCTAATAAATTAATATTACATAAATCGAATATTTCTTTTGATTTAGATAATGGCAATTTGTCAGGAGTGACGTTTTTCCCTTCTTTATCAAACATCCACAATGGGAAATGATTCATTACATAAATTTTAGAAAATGCTTTTTCAGGAGGGCCATAAAATTCTTCGATGGTATTCCATATACGCCTTCCAGAAATTTCAGGTTTACTACATTCTAATCCATATACCTGTCTTTTTGGATGCATAGATTTAGGCCTCATAATTTCTATATTTTTAATTTTGAGATAATCTCTAACTTGCTTAGGACATCCAAAAGGTATTCCTGTATTGCCCATGCCATGCCCTGGGTTCATGCCTAAAATAATAGTTTTAGATCCAAGTCCCCCATACATTTGAATATATTTTTCGTGAGCTTTCCATGCATATTCAAGAGGATTATAGGCCCAGTCAATCTGCGGACATTTTTGTATTAACTCATCTGAAATTAGATTTACTTCTTTTCGAAGTTTATTTGCTGATTTTATGAGTCTTTGGATAGTTAAATTGTTCATCTATCAACCTTGGAAGTTCACATATTCTATTTTGGTAATTTCAATCATCTGTAAAAGTGATTAAGAACTATTAATTTAAGTTTGGATGTCCCATAGTCTTATTCTATATTTTTTTGGCATTCTTTTATTAAGGGGCACAAGGCTGGAGAGCAGGCGATTGTAATGAACGCGAGTTACAAGAGTAAATTGTTAGCTAGTGCAGTGACTGCAGCTTTATTGATTTCTAGTCTAGTATTTTTGACTGGAGCACAAGCAGGCCCTGCTGAAGATTTAGAGGTTACTGAAGTTTCAGAGTCTTTGGGCAGCCCTCCACCTAGGAAGAATGTTCCATACGATATATTTGTATCTTGGTCTAATGAAGGCAGTAGTTCATATGATGCAACAGTTAGGTTGTATGATGATTGTGATTTAACTACAAAAGTTTCTGAATCAGATACTATAACCATGGGTGCTGGTGAAACTGGAAGTGTTACCTTAGAGTATACTTTTACTGAAGAAGGTGAAATTTGTTTTTCAGCTACTATTTTTTACAATTCTGCAGATTATGGGGAATTTGAAGCATTCTTAAATGTAGAACCTGAAACGGGTGAGGCAGACCTTTGGATTGCATTGGATATGGATGGTACTAATTTTGCAGCAGGCGAGGATGTTAGTGTAATTTTTGAATATGGTAATGATGGTGATGTAAGCACTTTGAATCCAGTTACTTTAATGGCTTATTTCGATCCAATAGATGATGACCCTACGAATTATTTCGATCCTTCACCATTTATGTTTGATTACTTGAGCCCACCTCCAGCAGATGCTCCACCAGAAGCTGAAAGAATGGAGTGGCAATATACAGTCCCTTCTGATACACAAGATGGTAGGTACAAATTCACAGTCATTATTGATTCAGATAATAATAATACTGACGAGGATCCTGATTCAGAGAATAATTTTAATGAATTAGAAGTCTGTATAGGTGATTGCAGTGAACCAGATTTGAAAATATGGGAAGGAGGTGGAATTGATTCTTTGAGATCTCAACCAGATGAGCCAGTTGCAGGTACGACGGTTTCATTTTTCTATTCTGTTGAAAATATAGGTGAAGGTGATGCTAAACCTCCTAATCCTTTCGAAGGCGAGGAAGGTGATTTTGTAATGCACCTTGAGGTTATGAAGTGTCCTGATGAAGATTGTACAGGTCAAAGCTGGGTTAAGATTAATGAAACTGAAAAGATTAGAACAGATATTGCAGCAGGCCAAACATTGCATGATGATTCAGTGTTAAGAATGAACTGGACGACGACTCCTGAAGATGCAGGTGTATGGAATATTAGAGTTATGGCAGATGGTCAAAATGTTGTCGAGGAAACAAATGAAGATAATAATTATCTTGATTGGTTTAAAGCCCATGATGGTTATTTCGTTTTGAGGGAACAAAGGCCTGACTTGGTTGTTACAGCAATTGATGAAGGAATAGACCGAGTCTATCAAGGAGATCCTAGAACAATACAGGTGGCAGTTGGTCAAACATCACTGGGAGATGCGATGGCTGATGATGTTGAGGTTCACATAAAAATTAAGGATCCCGATTTAACAATAATTGATTGGTTTAAGATAGATGAATCATATACAGTAGGTCTTGCTCCAGAAACAACGTTCTTTGAATATACATGGACTCCGACTAAGTTGGGCGTGTACGAATTTTATGCTTTTGTTGACAGAGAAGATACGATTCTCGAATGGGATGATACTAACAACGAGTATGGTAGTGACAAGTATATTGAAGTTTTTGAGAAATTACCTGATCTTCAGGTAGTAAGTATGTCTATGTCGCCAGTAAATGATGATGGATATGCTATGGTTGGTGTTAGTTCAGAGGTTACTGCAACTATTGCTAATCTTGGTGTAAGAGATATGACATCTAGTGAGGGAACTAAATTGGAAGTTACTTTTTACACATCAGCGCCGTTTGCTTCGCAGTTAGCCACTATTAATGTAGATCAAGCATTAGCTATTGGTGAAACTATTGATGTTACTATACCATTTACTTTTACTGGAAATGACCAGTATCGCATTATTGCCAAAGTTGATGAAGCTAAATTAATTGCTGAAGGAGAGGAAAATAATAATGAAGCTTACAAGAACATATATGCAGTTAGTTCAATTGATGCATACGTAGAGGGAATGAGTGTTTTTGTTGGTGATGGTCTTGCTGGTAAAGATCATTCAATAACTTTTGATTTAGGCATGGCAAATCTTCCAGATGAAGGTACTTATCGATTGTTTTTTAATATTTCAGTTGATGGAACTTTTGGATGGGGAGATGTTCTTGCCTTGGCTACACAAAATATGACAGGATATCATCCTGTGGGAACTGGTTATCATGTTTCTCAGGATTATGGTCTTGGATATATTGACTTTAATTCAAGTTATAGTAATCAAACAATTGTAATGCCATGGATTCCTAATAAGGATAGAACAGATACCTACAATGTTTCCGTAGAAGTTAGTAGTGTGATTAACGTTGATGAGACTAATGATGTAGCCTATGCTATTATAGATATTGAAAAATTAACAACTAACTTGGTGGTTGATGCAATCAAAGTTACTGAATCTGATGGCTCAGCTACTATTAAGGTAACAGTTGGATATCCACAAGGGGAACAAGCTCAGTTAGATGCCGAGGTTTCACTTATGATTTACAAAGCGTCAGATTATGAAGCAGGAAATCCACCAATAGATCAGCTAACAACTAAGACAATAACAGGTATTTTGAGAGGAGATTCAAGGCCAGTATCTTTTACATGGGCCGTTAAAAATGGAGATTTCATTTTTGTAGCTGTTTTGGATCCTGATGACAAGGTTAAAGAAGTTGACGAGAATGACAATACTTATCCTTCTTTACAAATCACCTTTGGAGACTCTGGTCCTGATGTTGTTGATGAAGAAGAAGATGCAGGGCTCTTACCAGCACCATCACTTTTCAGTGCATTAGCAATGATCGGTGTAGTTGCATTATTACGTAGAAGAAGTTAATGGATCACACAGCACTGTTATACTTCGTCGGCCCGGCCGGTGCAGGCAAGTCAACGTTAGTTGCGACTTTACAAGAATGGATGCAACATTATCGTTACGATGGCGTTGCAATAAATCTTGATCCAGGGGCTGAAACAGTAGCTTATGAAGCTGCAATAGATGTCCGTGAGAAGTTTACATTAACTGAGGTTATGGAAGAATACAGTTTGGGCCCTAACGGCGCACAAGTTGTTTGTGCAGATTTGTTAGCAGTTGAACTTGATTGGATAAAAGAGCAAATTGATGAGATAAATTGTGACTATTTTTTAATAGATACTCCAGGTCAAACGGAGCTTTTTTTGTACAGGGAAGCTTCTAAGGTTTTTGTAGAGCACTTATCAGAACGTTCTGCTATGGTTTTGCTTCTTGATCCTCTTTTATCGAAAACACCTGAAGGTTTTGTAACACAATTGTTACTTGCCTCAGCAGCTCATTTGAGATTTCCAATACCAATGTTTCCAGTTTTAACTAAGTGTGATTTATTAGAGCCGGAAGAGATAGATAATATTCGTGAGTGGGCTTCAGATTTAGATAAATTAGCAATGGCCATGCCTAATTTAGCAGGAATGTCAGGCGTTCTTTCTTCAGAATTATTGCGTGTTCTTCAAGTATTAGCTTTAGAATCAAATTTGCTTGCAGTATCTTCAAAAGAAGGTGAAGGAATGGATGATCTTTATTCTATAGTTCAGTCAACATTCTCAGGCGGAGATGATTTAGAAGCACATTCAGATCGTAATTGATTCCTTCAGTAGTTATTATTAATAGTACTATTTTATTGTGTTAAGATATGGTTAATCAAATACCTCTTATCGTTGATAGAAGAGGCACAGTTTTGAATTTGACTTTGAATAACCCTAGTAAAAAAAATGCACTTAATTCTGAAATGATGGGCGCTGCAGTAGCTGCAATTATTGAAGCTGAAAAATATGAAGAATTAAGAGTTATAGTGATTAAAGGAGAGGGTTCAGCATTTTGCTCAGGTGCAGATGTTAATTCTTGGGAACCAGAACAACTTCAATTGTTGTTGAAAACAATAGCTGAATGTTCTATACCAACCATTGCAGAAGTTCATGGTGTTTGTTTAGGTGGGGGAATGGGTTTAATTTGTGCATGTGATTTTGTTTTATCAAAGGATGGCACATTTTTTGGTTTTCCAGAGGTTCGTATAGGCATGATTCCTGCAGTTATTTTTCCTTATGTTTCCAGAAAAATTAGTTTAACCAAAATAAGGGAATTATTTATTACGGGAGAAAGATTTGGTAATGAAATAGCTAAGAGTTTAGGACTTTTATATTATAATAATGATTTAAATTCATTAATATCGTTGATTGAGAAGGGAGGTCCTATTGCTCAAAAAAGAATTAAGACACTAGTAAATGGCAATGTGCATTCCAAATCATCGGTTGATAGAGATATTGAATTAGCAAATCTAATTTCAGAAATTAGGCAGGACGTTGAAGCTTTAGAAGGAATTAATTCGTTTTTAGAGAAGCGCAAACCAAGTTGGGTGAAATAATTGATTAAAAAAATACTTATTGCTAATAGAGGTGAAATAGCATGTAGAATAATTAAGGCATGTAAGGAAATGAAAATTAGAACAGTTGCAGTATATTCTGAAGTTGATTCTAATTCACCTCATGTTTTAATGGCAGATCAAGCTGTAGATATAGGTCCAGCAAACCCTTTAGAGAGTTATTTAAATTTTGATAAAATAATTAAGGCAGCTAAGGATACTAATTCTGAAGCAATACACCCGGGTTACGGTTTTCTTTCGGAAAATGGAGATTTTGCCCAGCATGTTCAAGATTCAGGATTGATTTTCATCGGACCTGACCCAAGTACAATAAAATCTATGGGAGATAAGGCTGAATCTAAGCAAATGATGATAAAAGCAGGAGTTCCAACAATTCCTGGTAGTGATGGAGAGTTAACAGGAAATATAGACGCTATAGCAAGAGATATTGGCTATCCTTTAATGGTTAAGGCAGCAGCAGGTGGCGGCGGTAAAGGGATGCGAGTTGTCAAGCATTCTGATGATTTAGAATCAGCTATTGATGCAGCAAAGAATGAGGCTCGTAATTCTTTTGGAAATGACACACTTATTCTTGAAAAGTTTTTAGACAATCCACGACATATAGAGGTTCAAATTCTTGGAGATAAAAAAGGAAATATTGTACATCTATATGAAAGAGAATGTTCAATTCAGAGGAGACATCAGAAAATTATTGAAGAATCCCCTTCTCCAGCTATAACAAATAAACTTCGAAGTGAGATGGGTAAAGCTGCTATTAAGGCCGCTAAAGCAGCAAATTACAGCAATGCAGGTACAGTGGAGTTTTTGTATCAAGATGGTGATTTTTATTTTTTAGAAATGAATACACGCTTACAAGTTGAACATGGCATTACAGAGATGGTTTGTGGTATTGATATTGTGAAATGGCAGATTAGAGTTGCCGAAGGAGAACCACTTGATTTTAGTCAAAAGGATGTAAAACAAAGAGGTCATGCAATAGAGTGTAGAGTTTATGCTGAAGACCCTTCACGGGATTTCTTGCCAACACCAGGCCTTATTAGAAAAATGATATTACCTGAAGGCTCAGGAATTAGAAATGATGTGGGTGTTTCAGAGGGACAGGAAATAACTAGTGATTATGATCCACTTTTAGCAAAGGTGGTAGTATGGGATTCCCATAGAAATTCTGCAATAGATAGAATGGATTATGCACTTAGTAATTTTGTCATATTAGGTTTGATTACCAATCAACCATTTCTTCGAGATATAATGAATAATGATTCCTTTAGAAAAGCTCAATTTTCAACGAACTTCATAGATGATAATTTCCAGGAGTGGGATTTTAATCAAATACCACCTGAAGTTTTGGCAGTAGCTCTGCTTGGTACAAAATCAGTTAGTAATTCTAAAATATCTAAAGCCTCAAGAGATCCACATTCACCTTGGAGTAATAGAGGTGGTTGGAGACAAGGAGTATAGTGATGGATAAAATTTCAATAGGTTCAAATACTTATGAGGCTAAATTAAGGCAGACAGGATCAGAATTCAAATTGACTATTGGTGAGGATAATTATGAAGGAGAATTTTCACGAAAGAATAATGGTATGGTTCAATTGTTTATGGAAAATAATCGCTTGATTGGATTTTCAGAAAGAAATGGTAATGAAATATATGTTCATATTAATGGTATAAATTATTTTATTAAACGAGAATCAGGTACAGTTAAGGACGCTTCTTTTGAAGAAGAGAGCGACGATACAGTTTTGAGTCCAATTACAGGTAAATTATTAGATAAGAAAGTTAAAAATGGAGATAGTGTAAGAAAAGGAGAAGTAATAGTAATTCTTGAGGCAATGAAAATGGAGCATAGATTAAAAGCTCCGAGGGATGGAATCTTATCTAAGCTTACTTCTGCAGAAATAGGTGGACAGATTAAAGAAGGCGAGTTAATGTTTGAGTTGGAGGAAGAATGAGTGTAATACAAAGTAAACATAATTCCTCAACTTCTGAGTCGATTAAAAACAGAGATTTCAATCAAAAAATAATAAAAGAATTAAGAAACAAAATTACTGCTAATAGTAAGGGTGGCCGACCTGAGATGGTTAATCGCCATAAAGAAAGAGGTAAACTTCTTGCTAGAGAGAGAATTGATGAACTTATAGACTCAGATACGCCTTTCCTTGAATTTTCAACTCTGGCCGCTCATGGATTATATAATGATGAAGTTCCTTCTGCAGGAATAGTTACAGGAATAGGAGTAGTTCATGGAAGAGAAGTTATGATTATTGCTAATGATGCAACAGTTAAAGGTGGAACTTATTATCCTCTAACTGTTAAAAAACATTTAAGGGCACAAGAAATAGCACAGGAAAATCATCTACCCTGTATATATTTGGTTGATTCAGGCGGTGCGTTTTTGCCTATGCAGGATGAAGTTTTTCCAGATAAAGAACATTTTGGTAGGATATTCTACAATCAAGCACAGATGTCTTCACAAGGAATTGCTCAAATTGCAGTTGTTATGGGTTCTTGTACGGCAGGTGGCGCTTATGTTCCAGCAATGTCAGATGAGACTATTATTGTTAAGGAGCAAGGAACTATATTTCTGGGTGGCCCTCCATTGGTTAAAGCAGCAACAGGTGAAGAAGTTAATTCTGAAGAATTAGGTGGTGCTGATGTACATACAAGAAAGAGTGGCGTGGCCGATCATTATGCTCTCAATGATTCTCATGCCATAGAGATAGCAAGAGATATTGTTTCAAATCTAAATCGAAGTACAAAATCTAAGTTAAATATTGCTGAACCTGATGAACCACTGTATAATCCACAAGAATTATATGAAATAATACCACATGATTCAAAATTACCTTATGATGTTAAGGAGATTATAGCAAGGATAGTCGACGGTTCAAATTTCCATGAATTTAAATCTAATTATGGTAAGACTATAGTTTGTGGATTTGCAAAGATAATGGGATATCCTGTAGGAATTATAGCTAATAATGGTGTTCTTTTTTCAGAATCTTCACTTAAAGCAACACACTTTATTGAAATGTGCTGCCAACGAAATACGCCGCTTGTATTTCTCCAAAATATAGTTGGGTTTATGGTTGGAAAGGACTATGAATCGGGAGGGATTGCTAAGGATGGGGCAAAAATGGTGATGGCCGTATCAAATGCTAAGGTCCCAAAATTTACAGTTGTGATAGGTGGTTCTTTTGGAGCTGGAAATTATGGCATGTGTGGGCGGGCATATCAGCCGCGTCAACTTTGGATGTGGCCTAATGCTAGAATTTCAGTAATGGGGGGAGAACAAGCTGCAGATGTTTTAACAACAATCAAAGAAGATCAATTAAAGGCCAAAGGTAAAAATATGACCAAAGCCGAAGTTAAAAAATTACGAAACCCTATTCTTGAAAAGTATGAAGCTGAGGGAAATCCATATTATTCAACAGCAAGGTTATGGGATGACGGAATTATAGATCCTATGGATACTAGAATGATTCTTGCTTTAGGCATTTCTACTTCCCTTAATGCACCATTACATGAATCTAAATTTGGCGTATTCAGAATGTAAGTGTTAAATATAACCCTTATTCAACCTCAAATCAATGGAAGAGTCAATTTGCCGCATTGAATTGGAAATTGAGGATAAAACGTTCATAGCTAAGGTTCAAACAGACATGGGAGGCCCTCGTGAGTATCAGAGTAAGCGCTTTGATAGACTTCTTACACAGCTCATGACTGAGTTACAGGCTGAATTTGAACCTGATTTTGAATGAACATTTATCCGCTTTTAGCCCCTATTAGCGTATGTTTTGGTATTTTAGTAGGTTATATTTTAATTGGATATATTGCTCGTAAAATGGGTAAACCTTTTCCAGGGATTGGTGAATTAATGTTTCCTATGCATCATAAGGATTCAAAGATTGATAAGAGGCACAGAAAGGGCAAACCCTAATTTATTTGAAATAATACCTTTTTATACTAACTAAATACATTGCAAATTATGCAAAAAGCCCTATTTTCGTTATTTTTGTTTGCAATAACTGTTATTTTCCTTTCTAATGTTGGAGGAGAACCTGAAGTATTGATGGTAGATATTAATCCAAATAATGTGGATAATCAACAAGATGAAGAAATTAATTTTGATGGAGATTGTAATATCTGTAACGAGGAAGAATTATCCTATTTTTATTGGAATTCTTCAATAGATGGGATTTTACATGAAGGCTCAAATCCTATGAATATTAATTTTGTATTATCATCATCTACATTTCATACAGGTGAACACAATGTAACACTACAAGTTAGGGATAATAACGGTACTTGGAGTCTGATTAATACAGAATCTACCGCTGTCCTAAATGTTGCAGGTCGTGATGATGAAGGCGGTGGTGACATTTCAGTTAATTTTGCTATAACTCCTCCGTCATTGCATTTGGGTGAAACTGCACGCTTTGAAGCCTGTAGTGAAATGCAACCAGAACCACAACCATGCGTTGGTGAAATAAACCCTGATTTATCTTTTAATTGGGAAATTCAGTGGGAAGGAGGAACTAATTGGTCATATTTGGGTAATCAAGAAGCTTTTGACTATGTTAATTTTGAAGAAGGCAATCATGTGGTAAGATTGACTATAACAGATAATTCAGATGGTAGTGAAGCATCAGATACAGCAGAAATTACAATTTTACCACCTATTCCTAGTGTAGCCATTTCAGGACCTAGCGATATTACTATCAAAGAAGGTGGAACTTTGGACTTGAGCGCTACTTGTTATAATAATGAATTAGAAGAGATAGATTGTACTTATGATTGGGAAATCTGGGAAAATAAAGATAATGGGGATTTGTTGTTTACATATGACACAAAAGATATTTCTCTTAATGACTTAACTAATGAAATTAACAAGTATGATGTTATGGTTAGAGGTGCTGATGACACAGGAACTTATTCACAATGGGCTCATGTTCTTGTTACAGTAAACCCTCCTAATGAGGGTCCTTCTGCTGCAATTACTATTCATCCAGATTCATTGGGTGGTTTAACACCGGAATATTACCAATTTGCAGAACTGACTTTCAGTTCAGCAAGTTCTGATGATCCTGATGGAGATATTGTTTCTTTTGAGTGGTTGTTTAACAATGAACTTGTTTCAACTTCAGCTACTTGGATATCTTCTTTTAATGATACTGGAATTTACCAAGTTAAATTAAATGTTACTGATGATAATGGCGCTTGGAGTTCTTATGTATCAACAAATTTCAAGATAATTGAAAATACAGCACCAACAGTAGCATTTGATTTGGAACAAATAGAAAATTCTTTTAGTTTTACTTCAACCTCAAGTGATGAAGAAGGCTCCGTTGTAAGTTTTGAATGGATGATTGATGATGAAGTAATTTCTAATGAAGAGAATTGTACGTGGACAGCTTCGGAATCAGGTATCTATACAGTTACATTCAGAGCAATGGATGATGGTGGTTTGTGGGCTGAAACCAGTCAAACTATTGAATCTAAAGTTTCTGAACAGAAAAATTTTGTAGCTCATTTTAGCTCTAAGACTATAAATCCAGGAGATTCATTTACGATGGACTTCTCTAATACAACAGGCACAGTAGATTATTTTGAAATAGTAGTCAATAATCCTAATGGAAGCAAGAAAATTTATGAAACAACTACTGTAGCATATACTTTGATATTTGATAAAAAAGGAACATATGCTTTGGATATCACAGTTATTTGGGCAGATGGAATTCCACAAGGTGGCTTATCAGATTGGTATGGCCCTACAATTTATGTTGGAGTTGATGATTCAGACGATAATTCAGATGATGGCGGTGCTCCTAAAGCTCCTGAAGAAGAAGACTCAGGTTTACCATCATTGTCAATGGTAGTTGCACTAATCGCAATCTCATTGGTGGCAATTAATAGACGTCAGAGATAGACTTTATCTTTACGTATTTGTTGCGTCCAGTAGCCAAGAACTAAACTCATTATTAGTTCAGATCCAGCTATGGCAAAGAATAGTGCTTCATTGTTTACAATATCAGTTTCTTCTTCTTCATAATCTACGAAAAGAGTGTATTCTCTTATTTCATAATAATCATTATCATAAAAAGCTGTGAAAATTATATCGTATCTTCCTTCTGCATAAATAATATGAGACACACTAGTAAGATTTGAATATCTTGTATTCGGTCCACTAATATCTCTTCCAAAATCCCAAAGTACCGATTCAGCATTTTCAGTTCCAGTAGAATTAAAAGTTACATTCTGTCCAGCTTCAATGAATGCAATCCCTGGAGCTCCGTAGCTTATTTTCGTTGCATTGGTATTTATTTCAATTTCACTTGAGACTGAAGGCAGCAAAAAAATAAAAAATATTAAGACTATATTAAACCTGAACTTTACCATACATGCTAGATATTTTTCTTGGGATTCTTCTTCTTAATTCTTCCGACCATAGTTCCCCATCAACTACTTTTAGAACATCATGCGTTACATTGCATCTTGCAAAGACTACACCGTCCTTGTCAGAATTAGTAGCTAATTCAATTGCAGGCGAGGCTTTGATTACAGTTGCTTGAATTAAATCATTAGATTGGTAAACTTCACTAACATTTGAGACATAATCCTTTGACATTTTTGCAATATGTAATGTGCCTACAGTATAATTCCCGATAGATCTCTTTTTTCCTTTAACTTTCAATACTTCTACAGAGGCCATACTATCTCTAGTCATTTGAATTCTCCCAAACACAGTATCTCCTTCTTTGATTTCTAAAGGAGTAGAAACGGAAGGTACTATGCTAATTTTCATATTCTCATTATCTTCTTTAACTTCACCACAGACACCTGCAAAAAGTTCTCCATTATCCTCATAAACGCCTTTCCCGGGCATATATTCCATGGCGCTTGCCAATTTGTCTCCAGGTTGTTTCATATGTCTATCGCAAAGAAGCTATATGATAAAGGATTGCTTTTTGATTATCAACATCTTTGGTATGAAATGGCATTGTATTCTTAATTGGAAATTTGAATTCATAGGCCGAAACAATTTTACCTGATTTTAGCTCTACAAATTCTTTAATGAAATTATTTGTCTCCGCCATGTGTATAGTCCAGATGTTAGTTGAAATATCGAGGGCTTTATTTAGAAAAGCACGATCAGCTCCAGGTCTTTGTGAACCGAAGGGAGGATTCATTATCACAGTGTCATATTTTTTGTCAATGTTCTCAATTGCTAGATTTACCCATTTTATATCTAAATTATGTTCTTTTGAATAATTTTTTGCCAATTCTAAAGCATTATCATCGATTTCATATCCTGTAACTTTTGCACCTAAAAGTGCAGCTCCAATAGCTAATCGTCCAGTTCCACATCCTAAATCTGCCACATTTCCTGACAAATTTCCCTTTGCACTTGCCAGTTTAATTATCTCCGAAACAATATCTACGGGAGTAGCATATTGCTCAAGTTCAGGTATAGGTTGGTTGAAATCAGGAGAATTGAATAATATTTTCGAGTTCATACTTTTCTTACAAACTTATAATTATTTTCTAGTATTTCTCCACCTTCTCTTAACATTTCAATAGTTTTTTGAATTTTAGACTGAGGATATCCTTCTTCTTGCATTATATCATATATCTCTTGTTCACTGACGCCTTCTTTTCCTTGATCATCGATTATAGATAATACTCTCATTCTTGGGTCGGTATCTTTCTTTCTTTGTGTTGCATCAGCCCCAAAGAATGCAAAGTCAACATCTCCCCCTAGTGTTACACTTAGGAATAAATTCATCAAATCTATAGCACGATCTGCATGTTTTACATCCACAGTTTCAGATAAATACATTTTTGCTTCAGCCTCTGCTAATCTTATTATAGATTCCAATTGTCTTGGAGTAATTGGCATTGTTTTATCTTGATCGTCTACGTTATGATATCTTCTGCGTAGCCCCGTATAATATTCTTTAATTTTGTATTGAGCTTCTGATGTCATTACAGGTCTTAGTTGTTTTGCATATCCTATGTATAATTTCAATAATCTTGAATTTATAGGTCCTTCTAAGGATCTAACTTCTAGTTGGTCATCACTAGTTTCTTCTCCGGGTGTTAATACTTCTCCAGCTCTGTGACTCTCTAAAATTCGGTCAGCCAATAAATTATCTCTTTCTGGGTCTGGTTTATCAGTAATTATGAAAAAAATGTCAAATCTACTTAGTAATGAGATTGGCATGTTGACTTGAGGTGGTAAGGGCATAGTCATGTCGAATCTACTTCTTTTTGGATTTGCAGCCGCAAGAACAGAACATTTTGATTTTAATTGAGCATTAATTCCAGCTTTGGCGATGCTAATTGTTTGCTGTTCCATTGCTTCATGCATTGAGGAACGATCTTCTTCAGACATTTTGTCAATTTCATCAATGCAAGCAATACCTCCCGATGCTAAGACAAGTGTTCCAGCCTCTAAACTCCACCTTCCTTCACCAAATTCATCCCTTACAGCTGCAGCAGTTAGTCCTGCAGCAGAAGTAGACTTTCCTGTAGCCATTACACCTCTAGGAGCAATTCTTGAAGCTGAGCGAAGCAATTGGGATTTAGCTAGACCTGGATCTCCCATCATTAACATGTGGATGTCACCTCTAATTCGGGTACCATCTGGTAATTCTTTGTTAACTCCACCAAATTGTTGTAGTGCAATTGCTCTTTTTTCTAATTCCATCCCAAAAATAGTGGGTGAAATAGAATCTCTTATTCTTTCAGCAACATCCTCTTGGAGAGACAATTCTTTAATTTCCATTAGTTCGCTTGCAGTAGGTTCTATATCTTCATCTTCTCCTACTTTCTCATCAATACTATGTGAGTAGAGATAAATATCAAATTCACTTTTTTGTCTTCTACCTTGAAATTGAGATTTAGGTTTGATAATTCCAACAATAGCGACTCTATCACCAGGTTGAATTTTGTGGGCTAATGAGCTTTCAAAATAGGCAGTTAATCTTTCAGGTTGAGCCCCAGGAGGTAAATCTTCAGGATATTCTTGTATTTCAACCTTCTGTGAATCAATAAATTGGGATAAATCATCTCTTAGCTTAAAATCAGCACATTTACATCCTTCAGATGTACATCTAGTAGGTTCTTTGAGCGTAAAAAAATCTTGTATGTATGAATTTTTGTGTCTTTCCCAATCACATTCGAATAATCCAATTTCCATTCTAGGCCTTACAGGCGTAGCCTTACGGACTAAACCTTTCAGTTTCACGGTTCTATAGAGGTGTTCTTTTCTGAGTCCACTGATTTCAACTTCATACAATTCATCAGGTATTCCTACAGGAACTACATCTAAATCTACTTTGGTTCGGTGTTCTTCCCTAACACGCTTTTTAGTATCCTCATCAATAAATTCTTGAACAACTTTTTTGGCAGCATCTAGAGTTTCATCGAGATTCCATCGCAGGTTGCTTGATAATCTTGCATTGAAATCTGCAACAGCTTCCCATGTAACACTAATTGCTCTATCTCCATCAGGATATTCTCTAGAAACTTTTTGGATTTCGTCACTATAGGTAGGTATGTTTTCTGAATCTATCCTTTCGCCTTTACATTTAGAACATATCGTTCCATTTTCACCCACACCTTCACCATTACATGCACTACATTTTGGTGCCGAAGCTTCATTTCCAAACTTGTCAGCAGGGCGGTTTCTGGAGTCCTGAAAGAAGGATCTCCAAAGCTCCATAAGCTCATCTAAAGGTATGTCATTTGGCAAGGACCAACCCCATCAGAGTCCTCATTAAATATATACAGGGTGCCTTTGTTATTTATCCGCCAAAAAGTCTTTTGAAGAAACTTGGTTTATTGGCCTTTATTTCAGCTTCCAGATTTATTCTTGAATCAACAGCTGCCATAAAATTTGGGTTTATTTCTAGTGCTTTATCAAAAGCTGCTAAAGCTTCATCTCGTTTTCCCATTGTTTTCCAAAGGACAGTTCCTTTGTTAACCCAAGTATCTACAACATAAGGATTCAAATCAAGTGCTTTTTCAAATGCCTCAAGTGCCTCTTCAGGTTTGTCTAAAGCATAAAGAATATTTCCTTTATTTCGGTATAGAGTATCATCACTATCGTGTGACTTTAAAGCATGATTACAAACTTTTAGTGCACCTTCATTATCTCCTTTCTTTCTAAGAACCATAACTAAATCGTTATGAGCTTCTTTCATGTCGGATTTAAATTTAATAGCATTTTTAAGACATTTTCCGGCATCGTCATACTTTTGAACAAGCATTTTTGCATATCCTTTATTGTACCAAGCCTCTGCATCTTTTGCATTTAATCTTAAGATTGCATTCCAGCATTTGTCAGCCTTACCAAATTTTTTCAATTTGGTTAGAAGAATACCCATTGATTTCCATCCATCAATGTCTTTTGGTTTAGCTTGTGTAGCCATGTGGTATGATCTAATTGCTTCTTCATAATCACCTAATAATTCACAGACTTCAGCACGTCCCTTCAGAGCTTCAGAGTTATTTGGGCTCTTTTTTAGCGCAGTTTCAAAAGTGGTTCTTGCATTATCTGGATCACCTAATTCATATTGTACGCGCCCAAAAGCAATCCTAGCAGCAATATCACTTGAATTCTCTCTAAGTATGCCTTCTAGTAAGTTATATGCACCATCTAGGTCTCCATTGTAGAGTAAATCATCTAATGTTTTTTGCCACTTTGCTGCCATATTTATTTTTTGTCGAATTT
>CAZYZI010000007.1:0-30980 GCA_964651915.1 uncultured archaeon
ATATTGCAGCCCCAACAAGAAGTTTAGAAGCTACAGCTATTGATCAGTCTCAAGAAATTTATCCTGAGTATGAAGGATCAGCTACAAAGAACAGTGTAAAATTCAAAGTCAAACTAGATAATACGGGATCTAATCCAGATATATTCATACCTGAAACAGTTTCCACATTAGATGATGACTGGGTAGTTACTTATTGGCAGGATAGTTCTAAATCTTCACCATGGTCAACAACAACAGGATTATCCATAGAAGATGGTGAACTTGATGATCTGTGGGTGTTTGTGGAGGTTGCAGATGAAGCTGATGAAGGTAATTACACTATACAAATATCTGTTAGAGATGAAGAAGATGATCCTAACGCACGTCAGGATTTAACTTTGACAGTTATAGTTCAGAGACCAGAACTTACAGTTTCCCAATCAAATATTCTACTGGAGATTGATGGAGCAGTAGGTAATGCTTCACAAGTTAAGGATGGCGATACAGTCGTTGCATTAGTCGATGTTGAAAACAAAGGTAATGCAGATGCGGATGATGTTCGTATTGAAATTTTCTATTATCCAAAGAAATCACCAGAAACACAGAATGAAATAGATAATTTATTGATAGCTGGTTTTGAGTTTGATGACGGAAAAAATACATACACTAGAACACTTTATGATAAGGCAACAAATATTAAATCCGATAACCAAAAAACTATTGCATCTGATGATTGGTTAATTGAAGGTGGAGAATGGTATGTTGAAGTTCGTGTTGATTATGATGAAGACAATGACAATGGTGAAATTTTAGAGCCTAATGAAAACAACAATGATGCTCGTTATTCTGAATTGCTAAGAGTTAAACCAGATTTAGCTATTGATAATATGCGTATTGATAGCAAATATGGAGGGGATTCGGCTCAAACTCCAAATATTGATGATATTGTAACATTTACAGTTACAGTAAGTAATATTGGCGCTGCAGATGTTAAAGGAGCTCGTTTGTATATTACTGCAGATAGTAGTACAAAAGCCGCCGAAACTTTGATAGATCGTACAAATAAAGACCATTATGAATTCGATATTGATGCTGGTGAAACAACAGATGTTAGGTTCCGTTGGAAGGCAGTTGGAGATGAATGGAGTACATTCAGGGCTGAAGTTAACCCAGTTTGTGATGACTACAGCATACAAGAATTTGAATGTGAGTCTGAGGGTGATGGGTATTCGGTTGAAACTGATCGTATGTTTGATGAGTTAGGTCGTTACACAGATAATGAATATCCACGTTCAGGAGTATTTGAACAAGCAGATGCTGAAGTAAAATTCGAAATTCTTCCAGATTTCAGAATTAAGAAGGTAAGCATGGATATACGGAATCCAGAAATTGGTGAACTTGTTGAGATTACTGTTACAATAGAGAATATTGGTAATGCAGATTTTAAAACAACAGATGGCACAGTAAAAATTATATTTGATGATTCTGTCAATGATGAAATGGAGGCTTTCATAGGTGATTCAATTGATCAAGGAGATACATTAGAGGTAAAATTCTCGCAAAAATGGAAAGTTCCTGATGAAGATAATCAAGATGAGCTTACTCTGACATGGACTATTGATGCAGGATCAGGTAACTTTGAGGTACAACAATGTAACAGTTGCGATTCTTCCAATCAGGGCAGTGGAACTGATAATGACGAATTCGTAGAAACAATTCCATTAATATTACCTGCAGTTTTAGGAGAAATTGAAGCAATTAATTACTTAACTGAAAGAGAATTAATTAAGGGCGTACCTCTTCTTTATCCAGCATTAGCTGGAATTGGTCTAATTCTTGCAATGGTAGCAATTCCAATATTGAGGAGAAGACGTGGAGGTAGTTCTTCTAAATCCCGCCCTTCAGACGATGAAGAGTCTGATGACAGTGGTGAGGAAACGTCAGCTACGCCTTCGAAAATTGGGGTAGTAATTGTATCCACAGTAGATGGTAAGACTGCAAATGTCAAGGTACCTTCAAACATGCCAGTTAACAAGTTATTACAGAATTGTATTGAGAAATTCCAATTGCCTCATGCAAATTTTGCAGTTATGTTAAATGGAGCTCCAGTGGATGTCAATTTGTCATTAGCTGATGCTGGTTTGACAGATTCATGCCAAATTGATTTAGTCCCCCTCGAATAATAGCAAAGTGACATGCTTGATGCTTTAGTCATAGGGGCTGGACCTAGTGGTTCTAGGATGGCTTGGAATTTAGCCAAGGCAGGCTATTCTACAATAGTAGTAGAGGAAGACGAAGTACTAGGTGAACCATGCCAATGTGCAGGATTGATTACGCCTCGTACTTTTGAATATTTAGGCTACAAGCGTCCAGTTTATCAAGAGATGAATGGGGCTCGTTTATGGGGTCCTAATGATTCATTCCTTGATTTCCAAGCATCTGAAACTAAGGCATTGGTAATTGATAGACCTGATTTAGATAGATCAATTGCTAACAAAGCTATAGAGGCGGGTGCTGATGTAAAAGCAGGGCACAGATATTTAGGACATAGAAAATCAAAGAATGGAATTATAGCTAAAATACAAAGTAAAAGTGGTAAACTTGAGATTGAAACCAAATTATTAATTGGTTCAGACGGCCCAGCTTCTAGAGTTGCTCGTGATGCTGGACTTAGTACCAAAAGAGAAGTTTTAGCTGCTTTTGGGGCTGATGTTGAAGGATATCAGGGCAAAGATAATCATGTTGATCTTTTTGTAGGTTCAGAGTTAGCGCCTCGTTTTTTTGGATGGGGAATACCTACAGGTCCTAATGAGGGAAGGATAGGTATGGCAACTGTTTTACCAGACAGGCCAAAGAATTTCTTTAGAGATTATTTTCATAAAGGAGCACCTTCGAAGTTACTTGGAGGGGCTAAGATAATAAATCGAGTAAGTGGCCTCATTCCATTTGGTATAAGAAATCCAAGCTATGCAGATAATGTACTTTTAACAGGAGATGCAGCAGGAATGGCTAAACCTACTTCAGGCGGTGGGATATATTCAGGTTTAATTTCAGCAGATGCAGCTTTTGAAGTTGCAGACAAAGCTTTTCAGGAAGGAAAATTAGATTCTAAGGCTTTAAGTCCATATCAGGATCTTATAAATCAAAGAATTGGTGGAGAATTGTCAAAGGGTTCTCATCTAAGAAAGGCATTTCTGAGTCTGAATGATGAGCAATTGTCTGAAATAATAGATATCTTGGGAGAACCAAAAGTTAAAGAAGCTATAGAGAAGACAGGCGATTTGGATTATGCTTCTTTAGCTGCTTTTTCTGTACTTAAGGCGCAACCTAAGCTCATTAAGTTTGCCCCTTTGCTTTTGAAGCCATTTATTTAATTCAGGATAATTTCCTTCTTCTTCAAGATAGAATATCACAGAAAGGCTTGCAAATATTATTGTTAGAGTGATAAGAAGATATAATGGCCATTTTGGAATTGGTTTCTTTACTCCAAAGGATGAATCAGGTATTATTCCATCTACTTCCAATACTTCTAAATTTATGTTTCCTGGGGATCCTTGAGTTACATTGGTAGTTGCTTCTTCCCATTGTTCCATACTCCAGTGACCTCTAGATTTCATAACCCTTGAAGTATCATTATAATCAAAATTCATAGTAAAACGTACAAAGTATGTGCCTTCTTTGGTATTATCATCTGAAACGATTTTAAAATTAAGTGAGATTGTAGAATTTGATTCCATTGTACCTAAATTGAAAGTAACAAAGTCAGTATCAGTACTATTTCCACAAGTTTCATTCTTATTGGAACCTAAATTCCAACATTTTTCCGTAATGTATGGCCTTTCATTGGTAGGTATATTACTAAGTTCTTCAGCTTCGTCAATATCAGCCCTATGATATATTTCTGCATTAACAACCACATTTTGTAATGAGTAGGCATATCTGTTATGTATGTCTAAAGCAAAATTACCCTTTTCTCCAGGTTCTAATTGAGGAGTACTAAAATTGTGAAAATCAGGTATATTTCCTGGATGACTTACGTAGCTATCAATCTCACTTTTAACTAAAGGTTGTGAAAGCAAAGCAATCATTACAATTAGTCCCAAAAGGCGCTTCATTATTACGTCAATAAAGCTCCCTTTAAAACCAGTTTCACGCCAAATAAAGGCATAGATTGTATTTATATGGCCATTCTTTTAGAATATCATGCGTGTATTGAGTATAGTAAGCGCTATCTTCGTTTTTGCGATTATATTTATCACATTTAATGCAGAGGCTGATGAATATCAATATGTAAATTTGACAGTTGAAAAAAATCAGACGCTGATCTTTGATAATGACCAAATTTGGCTGTATGGTGATATTTTAGTTGATGGCCATTTAGTGATAAAGAATTCCAATTTGAATGTTAATAAGACATTGGATTTGACGACATCAGAAATTCGAATTAATCCTGGCGGAAAGTTAGACATAATTAATACTACAATTAGTACAATGGAATATAATTTTGGAGAAAATGGGAATGAAACAATAATTTCACCATATACTTTGGTTTCAGATGCAGGCAATTTGACTATATACGATTCAACAATTTATTATTGCATGATATGGTTAGTTGGAGGTAATGCAGAAATTACAGGTTTGGCACTTGATGGTTTCAGTATGCTTAATTATGGAATCTTCTCAGAAGATACAAACCTAACCGCATCAGGAGTAAACATACGAAATTATACTTTAGGTCTGAGATCTATTGGGAAAGAGCTAGATTTGGAATCAATATATTATTACAATTGTAGCACCCGCATGACACAGGAATGGTGGGTTACTTTTTCAGCATTTGATGAATCTACAGGTTTACCAATTGTAGGTTTTGAACCTAGGCAGTGGGATGGAGAAAGGATGGTTGGTTCTTGGAATTGGGCAAAGCAATATGAAATTGATAGTTCAGGTCAAATTATAGATCATCAGACACGTTTTACATTTTACTTGAATCTTGGTTTTGGATATATCGAGAAGTCCTGGGAGGGTTATATTCAAGATAATACAGATATTATTGAATTTTTTAATTTAAATCATACACAAATTGCTTTTGGTTCTGGAACCCTTTTTGTTGATAGAGAACCATACATTTATGGTGAAAAAGCACCTAAGTTTTCAGAAGTTAATTTTAGTGTTTTAATTGTTAATCCAACAGATATAAATTTTAATAATTTAAATTTAGGTTTGTTGATTAATTCAAAATCCGGTTATACACAAACTAGCATAACACTTCCTGCCAATGGTAACAAGACTGCTAATGTAACTTGGACTGCATCTAAGGAAGGTCCATTGTCTTTGGCTTTAGAAGCTGTAATTGTAGATTATAGTAGTAATTCATCAGAAGATTACAAAATAACTTTGAATCGTTTTTTAGAAGTAGAAGATAGCAATAGTTTTGTTAAATCCGAAGGGTCATGGACTGCATTATTGGCAATTTTTGCATTGATGAGTTTGTGTAGTTATATCATTTACACTGGAATGGAGGATGAGTCAGAAGTTGTAGATTCTGAATCCTCCAATGAAGATGTTGAAGGTGATGAAGAATTGAGAGATATAGCGATTACTCAAGAAATGGATGATGAGAAGGATAATTGAGTCTAATAATTTTAGGTATTGAGTCAACAGCACATACTGCAGGCGTAGGAATAATAACTTCAGAGGGAAAAATTCTTTCTAATCAAAGGTCGGTTTATATTCCTGAGAAAGGTGCAGGAATACATCCTAGAGAAGCTGCAAATCACCATTCCGAAAATTTACCAAAATTGTTCAAAAAAGCTTTTGAGGAGGCAAATATTTCTTCAGAGGATATTTCACTTGTATCTTATGCTAGAGGGCCAGGATTAGGTCCTTGCCTTAGGACTGGAGCTACAGCGGCTAGGGCTTTTGCTTATTCCAATGATATTCCATTATTAGGCGTAAATCATTGTGTTGCACATTTAGAAATAGGTCTTCTTGAAGGTGCGAAGGATCCAGTATTACTTTACCTTTCAGGTGCCAATACACAGGTAATAGCTTATGCAGCAGGCCGTTACAGAGTATTTGGAGAAACTATTGATATTGGAATAGGCAATGGATTAGACAAGTTTGCTAGAGAAGCAGGCATGGGTTTTCCAGGAGGTCCTAAACTTGAAAAGATTGCAGAAGGTGATGATCTAATTGATTTACCTTACTCAGTCAAAGGAATGGATTTGGCGTTTTCAGGATTAATGACTGCTGCAAAACAAAAAGTAGATTCAGGATATTCTCTTTCTAAAGTTGCTTATTCAGTTCAAGAAACAGCTTTTGCAATGTCATGTGAAGTTTCTGAGCGAGCGCTAGCACATACAGGAAAAACAGAATTAGTTCTTGGAGGGGGGGTAGCCTGTAATTCTAGGCTTAGAGAAATGGCTATGATTATGGCCAAAGAACGCGGTGTCAAGTGTTTTGTACCTGAAAGGGCTCTTTGCGTTGATAATGGAGTTATGATTGCATGGTTAGGATATCAGATGATGAATGCAAATTATGAGATTACAGACAAAGATAATGTTGTTGATCAAAAATATAGAACTGATATGGTGGAGGTTACTTGGAGATGAAATTTAGAGGAGCTGAAGCTATAGTTGAGACAATAGAGTGGAATGGTAAAACAGTAGTCTCTAAGACGAGAAATAGACGAGGGTATCGTCATCCCTCTCTTGAGAAGAAATTAGTTGTAGAAAGATTAAGAAGCGAATCACGTATAATGGAAAGATTGCTTTCCAAGGGTATTTCAGTCCCAGCTATCTATAGTGTTAATCTTTCGGATAACAGCATAATTATGGAATTTATTGATGGTTTAACTCTTGAAAGAGCATTACGTAAGGCTGAATTTGAAGATTATTTAGTTAAAACAGCTGAAATATTATCC
This sequence comes from uncultured archaeon, assembly GCA_964651915.1. Lineage (GTDB taxonomy): Archaea > Thermoplasmatota > Poseidoniia > MGIII > CG-Epi1 > CG-Epi1. The sequence continues at coordinate 6,902 of CAZYZI010000007.1, forward strand.
ACAATTCATTCACTTAAAATTGTTCATGGTGATCCTACGACGAGTAATTTTTTAGTAACGGATCGAATTTATGTTATTGATTTTGGGCTATCCAGTATTTCAGATGATGACGAGAATCGGGCGTCCGATCTTCGTGTATTCTTGGAATCATTAGATTCTCATCATTCGGAGATTAATGGCAGAAATATATTTCTAGAAGCTTATTCAAATTGGAAAGATGCAAATCCTGTTCTTAAAGCTCTTAAAGTTTTAGAATTAAGAGGTCGTTATAATTTAATGAGAGGTTAGGCACACTGTAATAATCCCCCTATTATTACGGAAATATACCTTTCAGGAGCATTATCGAATGAGGAAAATAAGTTTAGCAGTTCTATTGTTAGTTGCATTTGCATTCACATTTACGAATGTTACAGCTGAAAAAGAACCACTTTGGCAGTATTACCAGGTCAATGGAGTTTCAAATGTAGAAATATCAGATGATTCAGTAAATATTTCTGCAACTTATGCTAAGACAGTTTCCCTTTGGAGAAATCACACTTCAACTCCTTATAATTCAAAAACAGTAGGTCAAGGAATTTCATCAATGGATATGTCTTCAGACGGCCGATTTGTAGTAACAGGAGAGGAAACCGATACAACAGTGACTCTTTGGGAAGAGGGTTCTAAGAATTGGGAAAAAACAAACTTTTTTTTGAGTCTTAACGATTTAGATATGAATCCAAATGGGACACATATTGCAGTTGTAGATTTCCGTAATGTATATTACTTTGGTACAAATTCAGAAGAGCAAATTTGGGAAGCTAATAATCCAAGTGACACTATGACTACAGTAGCAATATCTCCAAATCATCAATATATTGCAGCAGGCACTGAAGATGGTAATGTTTATGTTTATGAAACATCATCAAACGAGGCAATCTGGTATCATTCAGGAACTTTAGATGGTAAAATAACAGATATTGATTTCTCTGGAGATAGTAATTTTTTGATTATAGGCTCGGAAAATGGCAAAGTGTATGTTTATGAATCAGAGGGTGAAGTTCCTGTACTAGAATATGGTCAAATTGATGAAGTTACTTGCGTGTCAGGTAGTTTTAATTCAGATTATTTTGCATTTGGCACAGATCAAGGTTTGATTACAGTTCTTAATAGATCTGCACAATTCAAGGAATGGGATGTAAATATAGGAGGAATAATTACAGCTATTGATTTCAATGGCGATGCAACATACGTGGTAGCTGGATCAAATAATAAGAAATTAGTTTTAGCTAATGCAACAAATGGAGATGAGTTATGGAGAATATCTGCTTTTGGATATGTGACTAGTGTTTCAATGTCATATAGGGGTGAAAATATTGCTGTAGGAACTAGTTCAGGTTTAGCTCTCTATTATGAGGGACAATTAGATAATCAAGCACCAATTGCAACAATTGATAATATAACGCCAACCACGGCATTGCCAGATACACCTATTTTTATGGGGGGTTCAGGTAACGATGCAGATGGTTCAATTGTGGGATATTTATGGCATTCTAGCATAGATGGTAATTTATCAACAGATTCAAATTTTACAATATCTAATTTAAGTATGGGTTATCATACAATTTCTTTTAGTGTAAAAGATAATGAAGGGCGTTGGAGTAAATTAGTAACAAGAAATATTGGTGTCGGTGATTTTCCTGAGGCAAGTATAGATTCAATTACAGGATGTCCCTCTATTACAAATTGTGTATTAGAAGAAGGCATTCCTATTGATTTTGTAGGTTCAGCAGTTTCAGAGGCATCAGAAGATACTGAAGTAGTAGGTTATCAGTGGATATCCAGTTTAGACGGTTCACTATCTGAAGATTCTACATTTACTACATCTATGTTGTCTCGAGGCACGCATGAAATAACTTTTAGAGCAATAAATGATATTGGTTTTTGGTCTTCTAATGTCACAATTAATTTGTTAATTAATGGAGTTCCAGTTTTAAGTTCAGTGAGTATTGAGCCTAATCCAGTAGAAGCTGGCGAAAATATTATTCTTTTTGGGGAAGCCTTTGATCCAGATGGCAACTCATTAACATATACTTGGACAACAGAATCTCTGTTGTTCGCTAATGGTCAAAATTTGTATGAAAGTTCAGAAAATGGTTCTAGTGTGTCAACTTCAGATTCAGATATTGGTGAAAAAGAGGTTTATCTTGTGGTTACAGATTCCTTGGGAGCTTCAAGTCAATCTTTAACAATAACAATTCAAATTCTTTCCCCGCCATTAGTCTCAGCAATATGCGATGAAGAAGCTCTACTTGGTGAAGAATTATTGTTTACAGCTATAGCCAGTGATAAGGGAGGAGGTCGCATAGTCCTGTATGAATGGGATTTCAATAGTTCTACAGGAGATATTGATTCAGTCGATTTTAAGGGTGCAGACTTTGCTACCTATTCATACAATTACACACCTCCAGATGCTTCGTATTTAGTGGTGGTTAGAGTAACTGATGATGATGGTCTTGTTGCCAGAGATACATGTACTGTAAGCATAATTGAAGATAACACTAAGATTACTGATAAATCATCATCTGGGAACGGTTTAGGATCAGAGATTGTTAGTCCTGTTGCAATAATTGGTATCTTGTTGATAATTGTGGCCATTGGAGCTGCCGTATTCTTTGTGAGTAGGAGAGAAGATTCTTCACCTTATGAACCCCCTGCCAAAGTAGCCCCAGTTTCAGGTTCTAAATTTATGGATTCAGTAGTTCCAGAAGTTTCACCTGTAAAAGAGCGTAGAGTTAGAAAACGGAAAGTTGTAAGAGAGACGATGACCATAGAATGCCCTGAATGTTCTGCAAGAATGGATATTCCAAAGGTTTCAGGCATGCAAGAAATACAGTGTTCTGAATGTGGTTTAGAAGGAGAAATAGAACTTTAAAGAGGCTGCATACTGTTATTTTATAGGGAATGTTGCATAAGGATTTATAGTAAAGATGAAACGCGTAAAACTCATTAATGACCCTGCCGAGTTAGTGGCACTTTTTAGAGCAGTTGATTCTAAAGAAAGGCGTGATGTACTCACCACACTAGCTGAAGGTTGGACCATGATTAGCGATTTAGTTTCTAAACATGGTGAGGGAGCATATGCCGCAATTACTTATTTTGAAAAGTTCAAATTAGTAGAATCAAGATGGGAAGTTAACAATGAAAGTGGCCGTCCTGAAAAGGGTTATCGTACTTTTTACAATGCCTTTCAAATTTCCACATCATTAACTTTTGATGAAACACAAGAACTTCTAACAGTTGTATTGATGCCTGAAAAGAAATTTAAGGAATTAGAGGCAAAAATTGTTGAATTAATTGGCTCTGAAGGCACATTTGCTAATGATGTTTCAAGAGATTTAGGTGTTACTTCTTTAACTTTGAAAGGTTTAGTTCGACGTTCAGTTGAATTTGATTTTAAGGGCCATAATATAGTTCCATTAAAGGAGGAAGAATGATGGATGATTTGGATATCGATGGTTCTTTACCCGGGCAAGAATTAGAAGAAGAGGAGGATACAGAAGAAATTCGTCGTGAAGGTGTTTCTCAAGCTTCATCAGATCCTTCAGTTACAGAAACATGGGATAGCAGCAAAATGGATGAAGATTCACAAAGAGGTATGCTCTACTTAGTTGCCGGAGTAGGATATGGTGCACTAGTAGTATATTTAGTTCTTGTAATATATCAAGGAATGAAAATTCCAATTCTAAGTCCTAACACTAATATTGATAATACAAATGGGGCTCTTTCAACATCCATTTTAATTTCAGCTATGGTTTTTATTACAATATGGGTATTTATGTCAGGAAAGAATCATTCATTTTTTACGGATGATCCTGATAAAGCAAAATTTTGGGCTGGAATTATAGGTTTGGTTTCTTTGGTTATTATTGCTACAAGTTGGGAAGCATATCAAACAGTAATGACAGTTTCAGCCTTATTGACATCTGTTTCTACTTGGGCCTACTTACGTTCTTCCCAAATGAAAGCCTGACTTAATGGCGCCACATAGGAAGCACAGTATCATAACCAGCTATTGGAACGCCAGTCATAGCTGCAGTGTTTTGGTCATTTGTTCGTAGATTATCAGTTCCTAAGTCACTAATGTTACCAACTCCTAAGGAGCCAACCGTTTGAGAAAGTTCTGCACCAAATGACTTTAGTTTTGAATTAGAACAATTTCCTTCTAAGAAAAGACCAGATGCACCTAAAGCAATTGCCATTGTAGCGAATCTATGATCCAATTTTTTACAAGAGGCTAATACAACCATTTTTCCTTTGTGTGTTCTTGCAGCTGTTATTGCAGCTTCAATTGGCATTTCTCCTCCTTTTAGTATTACACCTTCTGCACCAGATTTTGAAATTATACTCAAATCATTATCAACATCTCCAGCCTTTAATCGAACCATTATTGGTATTCTCTTAGCAGTGCTTTGCCTGAGTAATTCAACTATAAATGCTAAATCAGTCGGTCTTCTCATATCTAACCTTCTATTTATTTTGGTAGAATCTAAGTCGATTATTGCCATATTTGCTGAATCCAGATTCCTTGGTGACTTACCATTAATTTCCCAGATTGAATAAGCTGGAGCATTATCTCCGGTCCAAAGAAGAGGTATCGTAAGGGTTAAAGGATCATTTTTCTTTTGACCTATTGATAGAGATAAATCTAAGTCATCTAAATGCACAGTTCTCGGCCTTCTGCTAAGTTTGGCATGAACTAACATTAGAGTTTCACTAATACTCGTTTCATTTTCATTTTCTTTTGGATAATTTTCAGTTTTAAAATTGGTATTGATAGTTTTAAAATTAAGTCCAGAGGGATCGACACCATAGTCTCTTAGAGTTTTTTGGATAGCCTTCCAATCACTTGGTGATATATTTTTAACATCAAGATTTTGATTATTATCGAATTCACCTCCAACAAAAATTTTGCCTCCCGTTTTCATTCTTCCAATATCTCCTAAAACATCTCCACAAACAATTAGGTTCCCTCCACTCATGCAGGTGGCTAAATCTCCTCGAACACTTCCAGATATTATCAGATCACCTCCCATCATAGAAGGTCCTGCATTTCCCTCTACAGTTCCTTGTATTACTATCATACCACCAGATAGGCAATGCCCAACTCCTTCATCACAATTTCCATTTATGATGATTTCTCCATTGTTCATTCCGTTTCCAACAAATCGTCCTGAATCACCGTTTAAAACAATATTTGTACCATTGTTAATTCCACCAAAATTATCGCCAGCATCTCCATCGAATGTTAGGTTTTTTCCAGAGGGCATGTTCACAGCTATGCAAGGTTGCGAGTTGAGGTTAGTTACCTTTGCAGAATCGTGTGTTTCCAATCGTTTGCGTAATTGTTCATTGATTACGCTTGAGCTCCAGGAATCTTCAGAATCCCCCATATCAGTGACCTCTTGTAACCATGTACTCTAATAATTCTTCAAACAATTTTCGGGCTTCACTTTCAGGATATTTAGACAATGTTTTTCGCGCTCCATCCAAATATCCATTAGCTTGTTTGTAGCATTCTTCTAAAGCTCCACATTTTTTCATAATATTGACAGCTTCTTCTACTTCATTATCTGTATTTTCAGAATCTAAAATTTCGATTAATCTTTTACGTTCTTTTTCATTGGCTCGGTTTAATGCTTCAATCACTAATATTGTTCTCTTACCTTGTCTTATATCTGATCCAGAAGGTTTACCTAGAATATCTTCTGAAGCGGTTGCATCCAGATAATCATCCCAGATTTGGAACCCAAGTCCCACATTTGTTGCCATTTTCTCCAATGTTCTTGCTTCTTCTTCACTTGTTTCTCCAATTTTTGCACCACCATAAGCTGCAGCGCCAAAGAGAATAGAAGTTTTGAGTCTTATCATTTCCAAATATTCATTAACATCTACAGTTTCTTCCTCTTCAAAATTTATATCCATTTGTTGCCCTTCAGCAATTTTCCGAACAACATATGCTACATTTTTTACTAAGTCTGCTTTAATTTTATCGTCTACATTACAATCAGTAATCATTTCAAAGGCATATGCAAACAAAGTATCTCCAGCTAATATTGCAGTTGAAAGACCATATATTGTATGACATGCATCCACACCATGTCTCAAATCATCATCATCCATTACGTCATCATGTACTAGAGTGAAATTATGTATAGTTTCTAAGGCTGTTGCAAAAGGTAAGGCTTTTGCTGAATCTCCACCTACCATTTCACAAGTAATCAGAGCCATAACTGGTCTTAATCTCTTGCCTCCTGCAAGAGGAATATGAGCACTTGCTTCGTATAATTTTTTTGGTTCCCTAATTTCCAAATAATTTTTGAGTGCTTCATCCACAGGTTTTGCCCTGATAGCTAATTTCTCTTTTAGATTCATTCACAGTCACCCATATGATGCAGTTTGTTATCTCTTATTTTTTCCAAGCTGTTTAATGACTTCCAAATGTCATTCAAAAAGTTTTCCTTTATCAATCTGAACCAAGGCCCAATTTTAGCATTTTCATCAAGGAACATTTTCTCTAATTCTTTAGGGTTAACATATTTGACAGTTTCGATTTCACTCTTATTTAGATTAATTTTCACATTACACTTTATTACAAAAATGTAATCAATTTCATATTCAATCCATTTTTTATCAGCTCTTGCTTTGTATCTCATTTTCGTAATGTATTGTAAATCATCACGATTGATTTCTTTAGGATTTATGCCCAGTTCTTGTTCCATTTTTCTCTTAGCTGCAGTTTTAGCACCCTCTATTCCTTCAATTTCAGAATCAATATGTAAAGGATGACTGCAGCAACTATTGGCCCAAATAGAGGGGAATGTTATTTTCTCACTAGCTCTTTTTTGAATAAGTAATTCATTTGAATTATTGAAGAGAAGAACACTAAAAGCCCGATGTAATTTTCCATTACCTATATGGCAGTTAACTTTAGAATCCTTTCCTATTATGTGGTCATTTTCATCGACAAGAATACAATTTTCGGCCATCATTTCAATTTGCTCAGCATTGTATCCTTGAAGTTCAGGTCTTCTTTGTGCCATTCTAGTTACTTATTGAGGGTCCAATTAAAAGAGAACAGTGGCATGCTAAGCTCTTTATTTTGCCACCAAATGAGGGGTTCATGAGTAAGCTTGATTTCCTTAGAGAACTTGATATTGAAGATGTTAATTTAGGTGGTTTTTCAACAGAATGGTTGGGTTCAGGTAGTAACTTGGAATCTATTACACCTACTGATGGAAGTAGAATAGCTAGTATCAAACAATGCAATTCTGGAGACTACGAAAGAATAATGCAGGATACTTCCAGTATATTTAAAAAATGGAGAATGGAACCAGCACCTAAGCGTGGTGAAGTTGTTAGACTTTTAGCTAATAAATTTAGAGAGTACAAAGTACCTCTTGGTAAATTAATCTCTTGGGAGATGGGTAAGATTCAGGCTGAAGGAGAGGGAGAAGTCCAAGAGATGATAGATATTGCAGATTATGCAGTAGGTCTAAGCCGTCAACTTTATGGTAAAACAATGCATTCAGAACGTCCAAATCACAGAATGTATGAACAATGGCACCCTCTGGGAATAGTTGGTATTGTTACAGCCTTCAATTTTCCAGGGGCTGTTTGGGCTTGGAATGCAATGATTGCAGCAGTATGTGGAGATGTGATGGTTTGGAAACCATCTTCTAAAACTCCACTTACAGCGATTGCAATTCAAAAAATTGTTAATCGTGTTTTAGAACCACTCGGTTGGAATGGAGTAATGTCACTTTTAGTTGGATCAAGTAGAGACGTTGGTGAGATGTTAGTACATGACCGAAGGGCGCCTTTAATTTCTGCAACAGGTTCTTGTAATATGGGTCGTAAAATAGGTGAAGCCGTTTCTAAGAGATTAGGTCGTTCTTTGCTTGAATTAGGTGGCAATAATGGAATAATTGTAATGCCTGATGCAGATCCAGAATTAGTTCTTCGAGCCGTTGTTTTTGGAGCAGTAGGAACTACTGGACAAAGATGTACGAGTACCAGACGCCTTTTCTTGCATAAAAATATTTCTGAAGATATAACTCAAAGTTTAGTTAGCGCGTATTCACAGGTTAAGATAGGTGATCCATTAGATTCAGATACGATTATGGGTCCTTTGGTAGATGGTAGTGCCGTCAAGGAATATGAGAATGCATTAGAAGTAATTAAGAAAGAAAAAGGAGAAATTCTCTGCGGAGGGAATGTTATTGATAAATCTGGTTTCTTTGTTGAACCTACAATTGTCAAAGCACATAGTGAAATGGAGATTTCACGCGAAGAAACATTTGCCCCAATACTATATTTATTTGAATTTGAGAAATTAGAAGAAGCAATAACGATGCATAATTCAGTAGACCAGGGTCTTTCTTCATCAATTTTCACAAGAGATATACAATCAGTAGAAAATTTTCTTTCCCATGCCGGTAGCGATTGTGGTATTGCTAATGTTAATATTGGAACTAGTGGTGCAGAGATTGGAGGTGCATTTGGGGGAGAAAAGGACACAGGGGGAGGTCGAGAGGCAGGCTCAGATTCTTGGAAAATATATATGAGAAGGCAGACCAATACGCTTAATTGGTCCGATGATTTACCTTTAGCACAAGGAATAAAATTTGGGTAATATGAGTGAAGACGAACAACAATATATGCGAGTTCCTAAAGAACATGCTGAAATTATGATGGGTAAATTAGTTGATGCAGGTTTGATTGATGAGGATGCTGAAGTCCGTTGGGAAGGAGATTTTGTTTCTTTTCCATTAATATCTAATTTATCTAAAGACGATTAAGTTTTATCGTAACAAACAGCTTCAGGTATAAGCCCCATTAGTTCTTCCCAATTTTGAGTATCCATTGTATCGTTAGGATTATTTGGTATAATATCTATAATATCATCTATAGGGTCTATTCCAGTTTGATCATTAATTTCTTCCTCAGATATTATTGCAATGCCCATTGCAACTACAATCAAATTATATTCGGGAGCCTTCCAAACTTCTCCAATATATCTACTTTCAGATCCCTTAGTTACCGTTCTATTAAATTGTCCTAACCCGAATTCTTCTGTTTTAGCTGTACCATTATATATGGAGTATTTGGTATCATAGCCTTGTTTTGTTACTCTGCTCCCTTCTTCGATCTGAGCATCAAGTTCAATTTCTTGATCAATTGCCATTTCTTTGAATTGTTCATCCAGTACATCAAGCATATTTTCTTCTTCAAGATTAAATGGTATTTTTATGGCTACTACGATTAATAAAGCAGGATATCCGTCCTGATTTCCTTCTCTATCTTCAGCATCATCTGCATAAATAACAATAGAGCTTGCAGCTAATCCTAACCCATATTCATCGTATTCATTCATCACATTTTTCCAACCATTTCCTGAATCACCTTGAATAGCAGATTCAGGAATTTTAACTGATGCTGTTTCGTACAAAGGTATCAAAGCTAAGCAAGGCCAGATTACAATCATTGCAACAAAAGCAGCACCTATGGTTCTAAGTCCCATTCTCCATTTATCACGAGGGATTCCAGCTAGAACTCTTCCAATGAGGTATAGGGAGAAGCCTATGGTTATACTTTGTAAAAGAGGAATCATATTTGCCCGCGAATGTGTAAAAATTAAACCAATAAATAGACATGCACAACACAATTGGTATCCCAATTTCCGAGCTTTTATTTTGGTATCATATAATTTAAAAGACCAATTAGCTTCTATAAATTCAAAATTTAATGATTTAAGGATGAAAAGCCATGCTTGTAAAGTCCAGCCAGGTTTTGCTTTTACATTTCTAAATTCATTCGTTTTTCTTTTATCTCTATGTAAAATAAAAAATCCAAATGATGTTGCAGCAAATAGTATAGTCCAAAATCCAGTCCCTAAACGGAATGAACCTAGATAATAAAATAAGAAAGAGATAATGGCTGAAATCCATGCTAATTTTAGGAGCCTAGATTCATTTTCTCCTACAATATTTACTTCTAAGGTTGTTACTTCTTTCTCATCTAGTGATTCAGCATCTAAAATTTGTTTTCCATCTATTCTCTGTAATCCTACAATTGAATTTGTTCTTATATTATCAGTTATCAGGGTCAGTGTTTCTGGATCTTTACAGATTTTCCACTCTTTTGAATGAATGCCAACAATTAATGCTTCTACTCTAATATATTGCCTTGCGACAGACAAAAGCATAAACAATCCAAAGAATAAAGGATTAGATACAGATATCATTGCGAAAGGAATGAAAAGAAGTTGCCACCACCATGCAAATTTTGGAACAAAGGCCCTGCCGAGATAATCTATTTTATCTGTTTGTATATCCCATATCTCATATTTATTTGAAATGAATAAACGTAAATCAGTAACAACGATCGAGAATCCGGTTTTACCATCAATAGTCATGTCATCATATTTACTTAGAAATTTCTCACTTGGCAGGAATTGTTCTGTTATGTCCACTGTTATAGGTCAACACACATCTATAATTAACTTTTTCAGAATGGTTTTATGAAAGAAGACAAATTAATAGCCCTTATTATTGGATAAATATGGAATTACTTGATTGGGTTCGTTTTTTCCTTGGAGCAATGATGCTTTGCTATGGTTCTTGGACGGATTTGAAGACTCGTCGTGTTCCTAATCAAGTTTGGATTATATTTGGAGGTTTGGCATCATTATTATTAATTTATGAATTCAGTACAGAAGAATGGGGTATTCATGTTTGGGTCTTGTTGTTTGCAACTATAGTATTGTTTTACAACGCATTTGTTGATGAGTATGTTCTAGATAAGAATCAAAGTATAGTTTGGCAAATCATTCAAGTTTTAGCAATATTATCAGCTCTTTACTTTTTTGTCACTATTGATTCAGATGAAATAGCTCATGATAATTACAAATTGGTTGACATAATTTCAATTTCAGTTTTAATGATTTTAATGTATGTTTGGTTTTATTTTGGACCTACAATAGGGGGCGCTGATGTGAAAGCTATAATGACTATTGGATTATTAACGCCATTTACTTTTTCAATTAATGATGATCCTTTAATGGCTTTTGAAACACGTGGTTTTCCTTATCCTTTTGTAGTTTTTATGAATTCACTTTTGCTCTATTTACTTATTCCAATTACTTTATTTTTTTATAATTTAGTCAGTAGAAATATAGAAAAACCATATTTCCAAATGTTTTTTGGAACAAAAATGAGTTTGGAAAAAGCTAGAGATAGTTTTGTTTGGCCTATGCAACAAGTTATTGGTGATAAGGCAATTATGGTTGCCTTTGTAAAACACAAATCAGATACTGAGTCACAGTGGGAAAAATTGGAGGAAAAAGGCATTGAAAATCCTTGGATTACCTTCAAAATACCTTACATAATTCCCTTAACATTAGCATTTTTCACCTCCGCAATTCTTGGAGATCTATTTTCTACATACCTTGTGGAGCCAATAAATTCGATTATCGGGTAAAATTATTTTGTTGAATCGAGTAGTTCACACAATACAGCAGCTGTAGCTCCCCATACCGTTTTCTCCATTATTTTAAAAATAGGAACATTAACTTCATTTCCACGCAGATTCCAATCCTCGGAGTACCCATTATCTGCCTTAATCAATTCTTCAAATTTCAACAAAATAAGCTCTTCCACTTCATCAGCATTAATATTCCATTTAGGCTCTTTTTCAATTATACCTACAAAAGGATAGATTAGATATTTTGAAACAGGGATAGGTAACGGTGTCAATTTACCAATTATTTTGACATTCTCAGGTATAATTCCAACTTCTTCAAATGCTTCTCTTAATGCAGTAGTTTCAAGTTCTTCATTTTGTTCCATTGCACCGCCCGGAAGTGCAATTTGTCCAGGATGATTTTTTTCATGCATAGGTCTCTTTATTAATGGAAAATACCAATCTTCATTTTTTTTGAAAAAACCGATAAGAACAGCCGCTTTTTTCATTGATTTCAATTTTTCTTTTGATAACCATTTGCTGTATTTTTGCAGGCTTTCACTCTCTATACTTTCTCCCTTTTGTGACTTTACAGCCATTCTTTCCCATGACTTGATTCCTGGCAGTTCACCAGCTAGTTTCCGTTGAAGTTTTTTTATCAATATTTCACTTCTTTGCAAGTTCTTTTAAAATTTTTAACAATAAATTCCAAAATTTGTCAACAGATGAAATTTCTACTCTTTCATCAGGTGAATGTGGTCCTTTGATAGTAGGTCCAAAAGATATCATATCCATTCCTTCTACTTTTTCACCTATAACTCCGCATTCTAAACCTGCATGGATGGCACAAATATGGGGGTTTTTTCCAAGTATTTCAGTATAGATTTTAGTAGTCGTTTCCAATATTGGTGAGTTTAAATTTGGAGTCCAACCGGGATATGCTTCATCTTGTTCAACATGTGCACCATATGCATTAGCCATAATTTCTATTCTTTCTCTTTGAGATTCCAAAGCTTCAGCAATAGAGGATCTTGTTGAACAAATTATATTAATTTTATCATTTTTTATTTTTGCAGATGCTAAGTTATTCGAAGTTTCTACTAGTCCTTCAACATCATGCGAATATTTCAACACACCATGAGGTAAAGTTCTCAATAATCCTATAATTTTAGTTTGGCTTTCTTTTGATAGTGCTTTGTTAGAGGATTTATCTAGGCCAGAAAAGTTTACTTTAAGATTTTTTTCCACAGTTCCAAACTCTTTTTTCAATGACTCTTTTTTTATTGAAACTATAGTTTGCGCATCAGATACAGATTCGGGATTAATCAATAAGGTTGCAAAAGCTTCTCTTGGTATGGCGTTATGTTTGTCCCCTCCTTGAAAAGTTACTAATTGACAATCTATATTTCTTTGAACAGAATCGATAATTGAAGATAGGAAAACTACAGCATTCCCTCTTTCCTCATGTATTTCTACTCCAGAATGTCCTCCTCTTAATCCTTCAACTGATAATTGAAAAGAAAGGAAGTCAGAAGGTGCATCTTGATAAGTTAGAGGTAAATCTATACTTGAATCCCCGCCTCCTGCACAACCTATGCAAATTTCTCCCCAGTCTTCCGTATCAAGATTTAGCATAGTTCTTCCTTTTAGAATTTCTCCATTGAGAGCAAAAGCTCCAGTTAATCCAGTTTCTTCATCTACTGTAAACAAGCATTCCAAAGGAGGTAATTCAACATCATTAGGAAGATCTAATAGAGCCATAGTTGCCGCTACACCTATTCCATTGTCAGCCCCTAAAGTAGTACCATCTGCTTTGAGCCATCCTTCTTCAATATATAATTTCAAAGGATCATTCATGAAATCGTGATTAGAATCTCTATTTTTTTCGCAGACCATATCTACATGACTCTGAATAATAATGGTTTGAGCATTTTCTCCCCCTCCACTTCCAGGTCTGAGTATTACAATGTTTCCCGTATCATCTTCTCTCATCTCCAGCTCTCTTTTGTTAGCAAATTCTTTCAAATATTTCAAAATCTTTTCTTCGTGCTTTGAAGGTCTTGGAATTTTAGTTAAAGTTTCAAAGTGTTCCCATATAATTTCAGGTTTTAAATTATCAATAACAGAGGCCATAATCTATCATTTTCCCCCTCTAAAATAAAGTTTAGCTAATTATTAAGTAATTAATTTCTATTAAGATATATGGTTCTAGTAAAGTATTTTCAAAAGTGTTTACTTCATTACCATTAACATACATTTCAATCACATGGTTTTGATCTGAAGTGTAACCTAGAATATTATCTTTAGAAAATTCTTTTTCCCATATGTCAAAGAAAAACCCCAATTCAGCAGTTGTATTTTTTGTAGTTTCAACATGGATTCTTCCACTATTATCATAAGTATGTATGGGATGTAAAAAAATAGTATTTCCGTTATCATCCTTTTCAAATCCTATATTCATAGGAATTTCAATTCTTTCCTCATCAATAGTTATATTGAGTTGTAAATGGTAATGGTAATCTGCTTTAATTCCGTTTAATGCATAGTAGCAAATATCACTTTTCAAGTAGGGATTTATCGTTTCTTCTTTTTCAGGAATATTTAGATAATAAACACCCGTTAAAATCATAATCGAGATTAATGAAAAAAATAATCCCTTTATTAATTCTTGATTTTGATTAATCTTCTTTGTTACCAAAGATAATCATTCCTCCAAGTATTATTGCACCTATTCCTGATAATGCAGCAATTATTAGTAGGAAAGCTGGTTTTTCTTCATTTTCTTTTTCTTTTTCATCAATCACAGAAGTGTCTTGAAATCCAGCAGTAAGATGCGAATCCGGATTTACAGTTACATTTCCATATACCTTTTCACCATTTGACACAATATCAACAAAAGCATAAGTTCCAACAATGTTGTAATAACTCATATTCAAGGCAGTTTCATTGAATACAACATCAAAATATGCATTGCAATTTTCATCCACTTTTGTTCCATTTACATGTTCGCATGAATCCGTTAGATTTCCAGAATCCCAATCGTTTTCTCCATCATATATTCCATCTGAATTTGCATCTACTAAGATTCTATGAGTTATATTTTCAGTATCATCAACATTAATCCAACGGGCAGTATCATTTACGAGCATTTGAACATTTCCAGGAACAACTCCATTTTCGGAGACAATTATTGTAAAAATCCCTCCAGTGTGTGCAGTAGCTACAGGGGTAATTGTTTGAAAGCAGAAAAGTAGTGCAATCACTGTACCAATTACTATGCCTTTTGCCTTCATATTATTTGTATTGCAAATAGCCTATAAATAAAAGGTTATACTGCGCAAAGTAATGCAGACTAAAGAGATAGCACTAGCGGCTTTGATTGGCTTAAGTCTAATCAGTGCCTTTACATATTTTTTATTTTCAGATGATGAAACTTTCACAGATGGTGAAAGAATAATACTTGAGGATCCACTTCTACAAGATGAGGGGCATGACCATATGGATGCATCAATGCACAATATGAGTAGTGGAAATATTAAGCAAATAGAGTACAATCCTCTCACAAATGGAGGTAATGCTGAGGTTACTGTTGCAGATTCTCCAGATGGGCGAACTTATGCTTACCAAGCAGGTTGGTCGGAATTTCATATAACTGATGTTACAGATCCTTACAACACTACTGTAATGGGAAAGTACACAGATCCCAATACCCAACTATTGGATATCAAATATTTAGAATTTAGTGGTAGAGAATATGTGATTCTACAAAATCAATTGGTAGACCCGGGATATGCAGACCCTCAAGTTGGTGAATGGGGTGATCCAACGCAAGTTAGCGTAGTTTTGGTAGATGTAACAGATAAGACAAATCCAGTGTGGGTGGACAGTTGGTATGATTCAGATCATCCTAGTGGCCCTCATAATCTTTACACTCATATGATAGATAATGAATGGTATATTTTTGTTGCAAATCCTGACTATGAAGGATGTGATATTGCTGTGGGAGAAGCATGTGGCGGTGTTACTATAGCTCATTTGAATCTTCAAGGTTCAGTAGCTAGAACTTTGGAAGGAGTACCTGGTGCAGGATATGGTCATACAGTAATCAAAGTTGGAGAATATGAAGTTGCTTGGGAAACGACAAGAGGAGGTTGGATTTACATTCATGATATGACAGTCCAAACTTGGCCCGGGAATGATCCTTTAGACCCTCGTTATGGTCGAACTTATGTTTATGGAGCTTATTGGGAAGCAGGGGTAAGAATTGGAGATGTTACAGATGTTCCTCATCCGGTTAATAGTCCTGAAAATTATCTCTTTTATGGTTTAGGTTGTAAAAGTACGATAGGATCTCCAGTGACTTGTTTGTGGAGAGCACCAGAAGTAGGATATTGGATGGACTTTGCAGACTTCGATGGTGATGGACAGCCAGATAGTGGTTCAACAGGAAATGAAAATGGTGGACGTTCATCCTACATACATTATACAGAGCCTTATCCAGAAATGGTTGATTTGTCTCATATTAGACCTGAATTAGAAGGCGAGCGCCATTTAATTTCTGCAGCCGTAGAAGTATTGTCAACGACAGTCGGTACGGGGCTGATTTATGTTATTGATAATACGGATTATGAAGTAGTGAATGGCAATTTACGTTTTTTACCCAAATTGATAGGAGATTGGGAAATTCCTACATCTGGTTTGCACTGTTTTGGTTCTTCGTGTGAAGCTCATGCTAATGGGGATGAGTGGTTACTTTTCAGCCCACATAATTTAGACTCAGGTCATTTTATTACTGATGAGGAAAAACCAGATCAGAGTTATGGAGGTGGATGGGATGGTAGGTTGTATATTTCACATTATCACGCAGGATTATGGATTGTTGATGTTGAAACGATAATTGCAACAGGCAATTCTGAGGATAGAAATGCTTCTCATTTATCATCAACAGTAGCTTATATTTTACCACAAAACAATGCATATGGCGAACCTTTAGATTCTAATTTCTACGATTTTGGTTGGATTCCTTTTTTGTGGGCTGCAGAATATCATGATGGTTATACCTATCTTTCTTGTATAACCTCAGGCTTGTATATTGCTCAATTAGATATTGATATACCTTATATTGAAGAAGGTTCTTCTACAGACGATTAAATTCTAACAACAGATATTATTTTTTGAGGTTTGTTTGGTCGGTCCATATGGCCAGTTTTACAATTTTCAATTTTTTGTACAGTATTCATACCGTTTGTGACTTCACCAAATATGGCATGGGCACCATCAAGCCAAGGGGTTGGGACAGTGGTTAAGAAAAATTGAGAACCGCCTGTATTTGGGCCTGCATTTGCCATTGAAAGTAATCCCGGTTTATTGTGTTTTAATTCAGGATGAAATTCACAATTAATTTGGTATCCTGGCCCTCCAGTTCCGGCCTTTGGATTATTAGGGTCCTTTGAGTTTGGACAGCCTCCTTGTAGCATAAAGTCCTTAATTACTCTGTGAAAGTGTAATCCATTGTAAAATCTCTTATCGACTAATTTCAAAAAGTTTTCGACGGTCTTAGGAGCTTTATCATCAAATAGCTCTATAGTAATGTCTCCAGCACTTGTTCTCATCATGACAGTAGTCATGTAATACGATTAGGACAGGTATCAAAAAGCTTTGACCCTATCTTTTAACAATACCTCTTTTTGAGAATGTTGTGAAAGACCCCGTAAATACATCAGAATTCTGGGAAGCATGTTACGAGACAGACATGGATAATTGGGACTTAGGTGGCCCCACTCCATTCTTCGAAAGGTTAGCTTCTGAGATTCCCAAAGGAAAAATTTGTGTAATTGGTTGCGGTCGAGGTTATGATGCAGTTACATTTGCAAAAGCAGGTTTCGATGTCACAGCAGTTGATTTTACAGAGACTGCCGTCTTAGAGGCCAGAGAAAATGCAAGAAGTGCGAATGTACCATTGAAGGTTTTACGCGAAGATGTTTTTGATTTGCCCGAGGAATTAAATGGTAAGTTTGATTATGTTATGGAATATACTTGTTTTTGTGCCATTAGTCCCGATAGGCGCTTTGAATATGATAGAGTTGTTTGGCAATTGCTAAAGCCAGAAGGACAACTTTTGGGGTTATTTTTTCCATTAGATAAGGAAGTTGATGAGGGAGGTCCTCCTTGGGGTGTAGATATTATGGATCTTCATAAATTATTCGGTCTACATTGGACTTTAGAAGAAGAGGAGATGCCTAGAGAGTCTATAGAACCACGTGCCAATCGTGAAATTTTCATGTGCTGGAAAAAGAAATGAAAGATTTACCACGGTTAAAAGATTCCAATTTTGACAATTTGAGAATTAAGGAACACACGGGTAAATCCGTTGTTTTCTTTTCAGCAGATTGGTGCCCTTATTGTGTTTCTTTCTTTAATAATTGGGAGGATTATGGTGATATTGAATCTACTTTTATTGCAGATATTACAGACGTTGATTCGAAATTATGGGATTCTTTTGATGTAAATGTTGTACCTACTATGGCTATTTTTAAGGATGGGAAATTAGAGAAACGATGGAATGGCATTCTTGGGCAAGGACTAAATATCAACCAAATTGAAGAAGCGAATTCATTTTTTTCTAAACTTTAGATTAAAGGTTGCTATTGAGGCCATGATTAATAGAGTCGCAGGTAGGCTGATATAATTTAAGTCTTTAATTTGGTTTATAATATTTTTTTCCTTCGTATCATTAATGGATTGATTTGTATGATTAGGAATATCTTTTGGAATTTCACTTTCAATACTGTTAACAATCCAAAATTCATCAGCAACATTTAGATCGTTATTTCTTATAAATTTGTAATTTATGCTTGTTTTTGTAGCTTCAAACATAGTGTAACCATAGGCTACTTCTCTGTATGCAGACCAGGCAGGTTTTGGTTCAACTAATCCATCGTATGCAGATCTTCCAGACATTCCAGCTACAACATGAATAGTTGCACCGGGTTTGTAATAGGGTTCAGATATACTTCCACTATTATTCGAATAAACATTTTCCTCAAAAACAGGATATGTTCTTTCGTAATGGTGGTCGTGTCCCCATATTGCTAAATCGACTTGAAAATCGTATAGCAATACTTCCATGGCCTCTCTAAATTCTATTTCACTTCCATGTCCATCCCCGTCTCCATTTGAACTATACATTGGTCTATGAGCAAATATTACAATCCAAGGTACATTTTCTCTATTTTCATTAGCATCTTCTAAATCGTTCTGAAGCCAACTATATTGGCTACTTCCAGATTCATAATCATGTTCCGAGGAGATTGAAACAAAATGTATAAATTCAAAATCAAAACTATACCAAAAACTATTCGGCCCTGGATTGAAAAATCTACTTTCATATGCATCAAATCCATATGGTTCAGCATCTTCTTCATGATTTCCAGGAGCATACATATGTGGATATTTTGATGCTAAATTCTCAATTTGGTTTTGGTATTCATCCCAAACGCTTTGATCGCCGACTCCGTTGCCTGAACCTGCTCCATTTGCATAGGAAATATCTCCAGCATGGATTACTAAGTCCAAGTATTCTTCTTCCATATTGCTGGTTGTTTCTTGTGCATTACTTGAAGTTCCATGATCTGCAATGGCTCCAATAAATATTTTTTCAGGATTCTCACTTAAAGTATTAAATGAAAAAACATCACTCCATTCTCCGTCGCCTCCAACACGATAATAATATGTTGTGTTTGGCTCTAAATCAGTTAAGGTAACAGTATGAGTACAGGTAGTCCAGAGATACATATCATTGTTGCCACTTTTAGTATTATTAAGATTTTCTTCATTAGTTCCATATTCTACATTGTTACTAGAGGGGCAAAAGGCACTAGTATCTTCTTGAGTCCCCCATTGAATTATCATTTCTCCAGATACTCCATTTGTTGCGAGATGGATCTGCTCAGGTTCAGCAGCTTCACTATTCACTGTACTTAAAAGAGCGATGAATGTAAAAATTGAAATTAATTTGATCCATTTCATTATTTACACTATTGCCTATAGACATAATAAATTATACATTTATTTTCGTCCATATATGAAATATACTTGTTTTCCTTCACTTTTGTAGTCCCATGAATAAATATTTAGATTATTTTTAGCACAGATTTCTTCATAATTATGGTTAAAACAGAATTTTGTTTTATCTCTTTCTTCATCCGCATAATCATATGGTATTGCAGGGTCGTGCCAAGAGACGATTATTACTTTTTTAGAAATTCTTGCTAATTCACACATAATATTTGTAATATTTTCAGGCGGTTGGTGTAATAGTACTGAGATACTTACAGCGGTAGTAAATCGGTTATCGTCAAATGCAAACTTAGTAAGAACTTTATCCGCTATAATTAAATCCAAATTGATTTTTTGTTTTTTGGCAGTTTCTAATAATCTTTTCTTATATTTTGATGAAATATCGTATCCTGTGATTTTGTTCAGCTTATTATAGGCTGGTAAAATTCTTCCAATACCTGGCCCAAAATCTAAGATATTGTCATTAATGCCTATATTTTTATTCACAAAATCTATGTGCATTTTTGTATTACGCTCATTAGGAATTTTGCTATTTGGATCATCTCTTTGATTCCAATATTCAACAACATCATATGCTGCTTTCTTTTTCCATTTCCACCACATTATTGTTAACCAGTGCTAGTCCAGTTATAATAATTTAGATAACAACTCTGAGCTCTTCCTTTACATTGTTTAAAACTAAGGATGTGCTTGTACGTTCTATGTTTTTTTGTGATAACGTTGTTTTTATGAACTCATCCATTTCTTCTCTATCTTTGAATCTAGCCAATACAAGAGAATCCCATTCGCCAGTAATATCATACACTGCAAAAACACGTGAATGGTTAGCGATGGATGCTTGAACATCCATTATTTTACCTTTCATTATTCTAAGGTGGATTGTTGCAGTAAGTGTGAATCCTACTTTATCAGGGTCAATGTCTGCGAAGTATCCTCTGATTATTTTTTTCTTTTCAAGGTTTTTCAAATGGTTGCTTACAGTACCTAATGCAAATCCAGAAAGTTCTGCAAGTTCTCTTTGAGAAGCTTTTCCATTATTGCATAGATGTTTCAAAAGTTCAGAATCTTTGTAGCTAAGTTCCATAAAATGAACATTTGTTCATCCTATATATAAATAACTATGTATATAATCAATTATTTTTCTTTTTTTAGTTCATTAAACCATTTTTAGAGTATTTTTTATATACTATGTTTCAATATAAGATTGATTATTATGGGTAAAGCCTCAAAGTTAGAATACATTTGGTTAGATGGCTACGAGCCAACGCAGAGTCTTAGAAGTAAGACACTAATTCGCAGAAAGTTTTCAGGTAAATTGAAAGATTGTCCTGATTGGTCATTTGATGGTAGTTCAACACTACAGGCAGAGGGTAACGATTCAGATTGTATTTTGAAACCAGTTGCTATTTTTCCAGATCCAGAAAGAAAGGATGCATACTTAGTAATGAATGAAGTGTACAATGCCGACGGTACACCACATGTGACAAATGCTAGAGCAACAATTGATGATGATGATAATGACTTTTGGTTTGGATTCGAGCAAGAATATTTCTTATGGGATCCAGAGACAAACCTTCCTTTAGGTTTTCCAAAAGATCAAACTCCTCAGGGACAATTTTATTGTTCTGTGGGGGCTAAAAATACATTTGGGCGTGAAATAATTGAAGATCATCTAGATCAGTGTTTAGATGCAGGTTTGAATGTAGAAGGTATCAATGCTGAAGTAGCGGCAGGACAGTGGGAATATCAAATATTTTCAAAAGGGGCTAAAAATGCAGGAGATGAAATTTGGGTATCTCGTTATTTAGCTGAGAGAAATGCAGAGAAATATGGTCTTGCTATTGAATGGCATCCAAAGCCGCTAGGTGCTACTGATTGGAATGGTTCAGGAATGCATGCTAATTTTTCAGATGGCATATTGAGAAAGTGTGGTGATGAGAAAATCTTTAATAAAGTATGTGAAGCTTTTGGAAAGAATATTAAGAAACATATGGACGTATATGGTGCCCATAACGAACAAAGATTAACAGGACTTCATGAAACTCAATCCATTCATGAGTTTTCTTATGGCATTTCAGATAGGGGAGCTTCTATTCGAATACCAGTAGGAACGGTAGACGATGGTTGGAAGGGAAGACTTGAAGATCGTAGGCCTTCTTCGAATGGAGATCCGTATAAGATTGCATCAGTAATTATCACTACAACAAAATCTGCATACAATTAGAGTGGTGGCCCCGCCCGGATTTGAACCGGGGTCTATGGCTCCCAAAGCAACAAGGATTCCAAACTACCCCACAGGGCCACAGATATTTCACAGGAGGGGTTGATTTAAGGCCTGTTTACTAATTCGAAGTGTGGTCTTACCTTAGTTTCACCTATGCCTTCAACATAGTATGACCTATCATCTACTCTACTAAATCCAGTTTTTTTCATTAATTCAAATGGAGCCAAATTATCTTTGTGAGTGGCTGCCCAAAGTTTTTCTAGTTTCAATTCTTCAAATCCAAATTTTTTAATTCTTTCTATGGCTTCAGTAGCGTATCCCTTTTTCCAATATTTTGTGCCAATCCAGCATCCAATTTCTCCACTAAGACTTATTTTCAAGGAACCAATAAGTTTGTTTGATTCTTTGTAAACTATAGCATATTGATATTTTTTTTTTGAACCTGTCTGAATCCACCAATCAGCATGTTTCTCCAGATAAGGAAATGGTACGTTATCCATCCATTTGCTAATATATTTATCATTCAGCAAATCAATGAGTTTTTCTTTATCTTTGTTTTCAAATAAACGAAGTACAAGCCTTTTAGATTCTAAAATCATTAGTCTTTATCATCAACCATTTCAGCATCTTGCACTTCTGGTTTTGATAAATCAATTACAGGCTCTTTTTTCTTTTTAGGTTTTTTGTAAATAATATCCGTATCTAAAACTGTAGGCTCTTCAACAATTGCTTCAGCAACCACAGCTTCAGCCTCTTCTTCAGCGGATTCATCAACAGCTTTAACAGCAATAGCCTCTATATTTTCAGTTGAAAGTTTCACAAAAGTTGATAATAGATTTCTGGTAGTTCCATCTTCAAAATCTATTTCTAATTTATAGTTCTCGCCCTTTGGTTTGCTATCAATAACTTTTCCTGTACCAAATATATCATGTACAACATTTATTCCAGGTTCATAATCCCCGTGATCAGTTTCTACAATATCAGCAACAACGGTTGCAATTTCCTCTTTTTCTTTCGACTCAGGCTTCTTAAAAGATTCATTCTTAGGTTCTTCAGTGATGTTTTGTCCTTTCTTGGTAGTCAAAGATGTTCCAAGGATTTTTCTTTTTCCTTCGCTGAAATTTACTTCCACAGACCAATGTTTACCAGCTTTATTCAAACTAAGTACTTTACCGTCTCCGTAAACACTGTGGGAAACTTCTTCACCTAAAGTGAATGGTTCGTCAGTATTATCATATTTTTCTTTCGATTCAGGCTTCTTAAAAGCTTCATCCGTAGGTT
The DNA here is from genome assembly GCA_964651915.1 of uncultured archaeon. Classification (GTDB taxonomy): domain Archaea; phylum Thermoplasmatota; class Poseidoniia; order MGIII; family CG-Epi1; genus CG-Epi1. The sequence goes on from CAZYZI010000007.1 coordinate 29,988, forward strand.
CTTCAGTGATGCTTTGTATTTTTTTGGTAGTCAAAAATGTTCCAAGAATTCTTCTTTTTCCTTCGCTGAAATTTACTTCCACAGACCAATGTTTACCAGCTCTATTCAAACTAAGTACTTTACCCTCTCCGTAAACACCATGAGAAACTTCTTCACCTAAAGTGAATGGTTCGTCAGTATCGTCATATTTTTCTTCTTGTTTCTCTTCAATTTCTTTTGCAACTTCTATTGTTTCTTTAACTTCTTCTTCAGCTTTTTCTTCCTGGGCAATTGCCTTATCTAGTTTGTTTCCAGTTTCTTCTTCCGCTTGAATAGCTTTTTCTAATTCATCAGCCGCTTCTTCTTCTTTCACAGAAGTAATTTCTACATCTTCTGCAGCAGTTTCTTCAGTTGTCACAGCTTCTGTTAAAATTTCTTTAGCCTCTACTTGTTTTTCTACACTTTCCTTTAATTCAGCTACAGCTTCTTGAACTTCGCTTTCTTCAGCCTCACTTTCGACCAATTCTTCAACTTGTTCAGCAGCCTCCACTACAGCCTCTGTAGCTACACTTTCAGCTTCAACAGCATCTACTACAGCCTTAGCAGCTTGGGCTTCATCTTTTACAGCTTCAGCATACGCTTCAACTGCTTCAGCCTCAATAGTAACAGCTTCTACAACGGCTTCAGCAGTAATTTCTTCCGCTTCCGATGCACTTTCTACATTTTCTTTCGCTATATTTTCAGCTTCTACCGCATCCTGTATAGTGTCTAGTGTGACTTCTGTTGCAATAGGTTCAGCAACCACAGCTTCAGCTACTTCTTGAGTTTCTTCAACAGCAATAGGTTCAGCAACCGCAGCTTCAGCTACTTCTTGAGTTTCTTCAACAGCAATAGGCTCTTCAATAGCTTCTTCAACAATTTCTTCAGTTGCATCAGTCGAAGCCTCAATTACAGCTTCAACTTCTTGAGTTTCTTCAACAGCAATAGGTTCAGCAACCGCAGTTTCCGCCACTG